>JAATGW010000157.1 GCA_015654495.1 Chitinophagales bacterium | reverse complement strand
TTTCGTAACTCCGAAATCAGCATAAGTTGTTGCAAGATCCTGAAATTTAACTCCGGCTACTCCAGCTGCTCCAAGATACAATGCCGCTGTTGTCAGCGAATCACCCGATTCTACATTGTTAACAGTGATAGTTGAGTACAGGGTTTTGTCAGAGGTCAGACGCAATATCGCCTTGCCATCTGCTGAAGTTGATGTTGGAGGAACAACGGAAGATCCGTCGAGTGTCACTTCTGATGCAAAATCAATGGTTTTATCCAGCTGACCACGTACAAGACCATCCGGAAAATCCCTTGAATGAACGTTCAGATACACAGCCTGGTTCTGGATTGAATCAGCCAGGCTTTGACGAAGTCCCGAAATCGTATCACTTGCTACTCCATTCACAAAAACCGGATCAAGACTAAGAATTACCGGACCGGCAGTTACAACATCACCGGCATGCAAATGGGCCATGCTGAGTGAATCAGTTGCAGTAAGATTAGCAACATTAATTGAATACCTGAGTGAATTGTCTGACATCAGATCAAGAACAGCTGTACCTGTTTCTGTTCTTCCTGTAGGAGCTGGTACTTCAAATGCTGCGCTCAGCGGTATTTCCCAATGTTTAACCAGAGTAACGGGATCAGTACCTGGAGGGTTATCTGCAGTTTCATCTTTACTACATGAGTTCAGAAGAAAAAGAGAAGAGAGCGCGATGGCGCAGAAAAATAATTGCTTTGCAGTTTTCATACCTGAGGTGTTTACAGTTTTTAAATAGTATATCAAATCAACAGTCACCCATAACCGGTGATATGTCGGGGTGCATTTTCCTTGCGACCCAAACGCAAAACTTTCAAAGTGTATGCCAGTGAAATTGCATATTGGGATACTTTAACAATTGAGAATTTTCACTTAAGGTATGAGCGACTAAATTTTTAGTTTACATTTTAAGAGAAACACAAATCTCAACCTGGAAAATAAAGTCCACCGCATTCTTATTGTAAGTTTTTGTTGACATACCAGTGATGAAAACTTAAATATTGTGGCAATTTTTTTACATACCCGTATATGAGAGGTATTCGCAGGAAAACCAATTCTTTAACAGTATAGACCACGACCCGAAATCAGATTGCGTCGATAGAGCCTTGGTTCGGAATTTCATGAAATTCCAGACACCACCTATTGAGCTACTACTACGATAGTGTAGAAATTGTAGTAGAAGGCATTGAAAATCAACAAGAACCAAACAAATAAAAAATTTTCTGCCATTCGTATTCTAATACTCCGCAATCCGGGGTAAGTTGCTTATTTTTACAAAAACCGTTCACATGAATCTTTTTGTTGCCGGCCTTCCCTATGATTTGGATGACGCCGAATTGATGGAAATTTTTGAAAAATTCGGAAAAGTAAATACCGCTAAAGTTGCGATGGACAAGGAGACCGGAAAAAGCAGGGGATTTGGTTTTGTGGATATGCCTAACAGTGTAGAAGCAAAAGATGCTATCGAAAATCTCAATGATATTTCCCTGGGTAAAAAACCTCTTGTAGTGAAGGAAGCTGAAGAACGCTCCTCTGGCGGTGGCGGCGGTGGTTTCCGCGGCGGTCAGGGCGGTGGTGGTGGCCCACGCTATGGTGGCGGTGGCGGTGGTGGAAATAGCAACAGAGGCGGCGGCGGTGGCGGTTATAATAAACGTGATTCTTACGGCGACCGTAATCGTTACTAATTTTTGCATCCGCATCAGCAAAACCATCGCTGAAAAAAATCCTGAAATTATTTTATAGGCTTAATCATTTCTTTTTTGAATTGAATCAGGCTTGTATTTATATACATCAGCATTTCTTCACGCGATTTATTTTTGCAAAATTCATAAGTAGGCCTGTAACGCCTCATAAAAATGTTGAGGCTGTCACCATGTAAGTTGGTGAGTCGCTGAATATAATCACGCGGAAAACTGAAATCGATATAAGCCTGCTTTTCATCTTCAATCAGCTTTTTCTGCAGTTTCCTTTTTTGTTTTGCCTCTTGCGAAAAATAAGAAAAGGGACTTAAGCTCACACCAACACCATCATTGGGCCTGTTATACCCCGTTAACGGCGTTTGCTTTTTGAAACTTTCTGCATAATATTCCCTTTGAGCAAGTGAATCTGAACGGTAATTATTATACGCTTCAATGGTAACGCCGGGAAGCAACACAGACTCGGGTGCGAGAGAAATATCATAGCCGGTGTTCAGCATGTATAACTGTACAATTATAGTGTCTGCTCTAAAGCCCGCCGTGTAAAACTGGATACTATCACCTGCTGTTGCGATAATAGTATAATTGCCATTCTGATACTGATTAACAGAAGTCTTTTTTGTTAGGTTTCTAATTCTGCATCCGCTGAGTATTGAATCGGATTGAATGTCATAGATTTTACCACGCAAAGTATCCTGTGCATTTGAATCATAACAAAACAACAAAAGCAGAACAATAACTACAAAATTCCTCGTCATTGTTCAATGTACTATGTTGTTTGCAGTATCAGCAGTCCGGGAAAAAAGATTTTGTTAAACCTCTTGTTTAATTATCTGATCTGCCTTTCAAATCCAATATTCATCCATTAGTCTTGTCGGTGCTGTCAGAAAAAAATCAGAGGCTTAAAACCAAATGAACATCCTCCGGTCACAATTTTATCCAGGAACCTTTTCTGACTCCTGACTTGAGACTCCTGACTTGAGACTCCCGACTCCAGACTCCAGACTCCCGACTATTTTCCATGGCACAATTTTTTGTATATTAACGAAAACTAAATTCAACATGCAAAACTGGCTCAGGACTTTAATCGCAGGTGGAGCAGCTTATAAGTGGGGCGGCGGGTGCCTGGGGACAATCGGCGTATTTCTTGTTGTCTACTGGTTGCTTGGAAATTGCAACTGATTACAGTTAGCCCCGACTGTTATACAATTTATCTGAATGAAATGCAATCCTGGTTTTACAACAATATGGATTGCATTTTTTATTTCAATGATTGAAATAAAAACTGAAGAAATCCGGTGCCTGCGCCCCCAGCTATCTGCTGACCCGTTCTTTCCTATATTTGTTGCTGATCAATCAATTTCTGCATGAATCTTTTTGCCTTGATTAGTTCCGTTGTTTTTGTTATCGGATTTTGTACACCGGCAAGTAATTCAGGTAAACCTCATGCGGAATCCGGGCAACCCCGGATACAAATGGCTGCCATTAAAACCGGAGCAGAACAAACTGCAAAATACCTTCCTCTCTTAAAAGATAAACGGGTTGGCATTGTTGGTAATCCGACTTCGGTAATCGGTAAAAAACACCTGGTTGACAGCCTGCATGCATTGGGAATAAATATAGTAAAGGTATTCGGACCTGAACACGGGTTCCGGGGGAAAGCAAGTGCCGGCGACGCCGTAAAGGACGAAACAGATCCTACAACAGGAATCAAAATAGTATCTCTATACGGGAAAAAATATAAGCCTTCCGCCGAAGATCTGAGTGATGTGGACATTATGGTTTTTGATATTCAGGATGTGGGCTGCAGGTTCTATACTTATATCAATGTACTGAGTCATGTTATGGACGCCTGTGCTGAATTCAATAAAGAACTGATCATTCTTGACCGGCCTAACCCGAATGGCTATCTGGTTGATGGCCCGGTTCTGGATATGTCTTTGAAATCCGGTATCGGCATGTTTCCTATTCCGATTGCTCATGGCATGACCATAGGAGAATTTGCACAAATGATTAATGGAGAAGGCTGGCTGCCGGAGAAAAGAAAATGCAGGATAAATGTGATCACCATTGAAAGCTACAATCACGATTTACCTTATACATTGCCGGTAGCTCCCTCACCGAATTTAAACACACCGGAATCCATACTTTTATATCCGTCACTTTGCCTTTTTGAAGGAACCGTGATCAGCCAGGGCCGCGGCACGTATTATCCATTTACCGTGCTTGGTAACCCTGAACTTAAGGGAAAATATGATTTCGAATTCAAACCTGTGAGTATAAAAGGAATGGCTGAAACCCCTTTGCATATGGATCAGGTTTGCTATGGCGTTGATCTTAAAAAATACGATTTCGAAAAATTGCGTAAAACTCGACGTATTAATATCGGATGGATGCAGGAATTTTATAAGGCCTACCCTGCCAAAGAAAAGTTCTTTGATTTCACTCAAAGCAAGCAAATGGGAAATATCGACAAACTTGCTGGTGTCCGCAATTTTAAGGAACAAATAATTGCCGGCACTTCGGAAAAAGAAATCCGTGAAAGCTGGGAGCCGGCTCTTGGCAACTATAAAAAAATGCGGACAAAATATTTACTATATCCGTAGTAAGTTTTAAAAAGGGCTGCCTTATTATTTTCAGCAGTTAGTTTTAGGACTCTGCTATCAGCGCCGGTTTATCCTGGTTATTATTCAATTCTTTTCTGGCAGTCATTTTTAAGAACCGGATAATCAGAAAAACAGAAGCCATGGAAAGTCCAACGATAAAGCCCAGCCAGATCCCTGAAGCTCCCAGGCCGGTTTTGAATGCCAGCAGATAACCTGCAGGAATGCCGATTACCCAGTAGGCGATTGTGATCAGGACCGTTGGCGTTTTTACATCTTTGATCCCGCGCAGCAATCCTGCACTAATGGCCTGCGTACTGTCAGATATCTGAAAAAAAGCTGCAAGTAAGAGCAGTGTTGCTGCAAGTTCCATTACCATTTGGTTCTTATTGAAAACCGCAGCAAGCTGCCACCGGAACAAACTAAAAAGAATAGCACAGAAAATTCCGTACATCACGGCCGTCAGGATCGTGCTCTTTCCTATAACCGAAATTTTACGCCAGTCGCCGCGCCCGTAAGCATTACTTACGCGGATGGAACCTGCCTGCGCCAGCCCCATCGACACCATAAATGTGAATGATGCACAGCTTAATGCAATCTGATGCGCAGCCTGCGCAACTGCACCTATGGTTCCGATGATGATTCCGGAAACAGCAAATGCGCCTGCCTCCATCCCTATCTGCAGGCTACTAGGAACGCCGATATACAGCAACTCGCGTTGTGTTTTCCACTTCAGTTTCCATTGCCGGCTGCTGACCCACATAAACCTGCGGAAAGTACGGTGGCGGATTACAACCATTCCCAAAGCCAGAAACATCAGGGTACGGGTTATAAGTGTTGCCCAACCCGCACCTACCAATTCAAGTCTGGGGAATCCCCAGTTCCCGTAAATGAGCAACCAGTTCAGAAAGATATTAACAGGCATCCCGCCAAGTGAAAGGATCATTGCTGTGCGCGTGTATTCAAGACCGTCAGTAAACTGTTTGAGCGTCATGAAAAGCAGCATCGGAATAATAGAAATACCCATTAACTGAAGAAAGGGAATCGCATATTCCACAACTTCAGGGTCCTGACCAAGGTGGCGAATAACATTCTGAAATAAGAGCAATATACCCGATATAATCAGGGCAGTGACTGTGCATAACCAGAATCCATTATAGAAGTAATGTGATACTTTTTGAGAATCGCTTTGACCATGGCTCATGGAAACCATCTGTGAAACGGAGATGGTCATTCCGATGCCAATCACAAAAGGAATATTCATTACACTGATTACGAGTGAGGCAGCCGCCAGTTGTTTGTAACTGATAGCGCCTATCATAGCAGTGTCGATGATATGCAGCGCCATTTGTGCAATTTCACCAATGATGATTGGTAACGCGAGTTTTATTGTATTGCCGGCTTCTTTACGCATATTGCTTTTTCACTATAATGAATCAATCTATCTGGTTTTCACTTTTCACATTTATGAATAATTCACAGATTTTGATCCGGGGATGCAAATTTAGAGATTGTACACTCAAAGCCAATCACCAAAAAAGGTTAGAGAAATATAACAGGTCATTTATTTTATAAGACCGATTTTCCGGGAATGTTCAATCGCTTCGGTACTTAAGCGGAAAAGACAGCAATGCACCGTTGTGTCAGATGAAAGGTTATTCAGTATTTCTTCAGCGGAACCAGACCTGCTTTCCCTTGCATTGCGTATATAAATAGCATGTATGCGACCGGGATACTTGCGTGCGATGCTGTTATAAATGTAGGGGTCGCGTTGTGAATTGTCACCCAGCAGGATGAATTGCTGGTTAGGGAAAGTCTGAAGAATCCGCGCAATACGCATCAGTTTTCCATTATGGTTGGTTTTCCCGGACGCAAAGAATTCCCACCATCTTTTAACATGATTGAGAAGAAAAACACCTTTCGGCATTTTATTATGATCAAAAAAATCGACAAGATAGTCATAGAGATTCCACTCGCTGCTGGAAACATAAAAAAATGGATTGGGTGCTTCAGGGCTTGTGTTTGACTGGGACAACATCTGGTAATGCCTGGATGTGTCACTGAATATGTCGCGTGTACGCGGGTTCGAAGAAATTAACTCCCACAATCGTTTAAAAACAGATGCTGAATGAGAAATAAGAATGGTATCATCAATATCCGAAATAAAACCAAACTGGGTAATATGAGGTACAAATAATTCACCCTTTGCAGAAACTGACCTGCCTCTGTAATTGTATTGTACTTCAACCGGATGCCAGCCAGCAGGTACACTTGTTGCAGAACTCCATTCGAGGCGGATAAAACCATCTGAAGCAGTTTTATTTTCCACCTTATGATTTTCCCAGAGCAATTCGACAGGTTTCCCTGGTAAAGGCCGAAGGAAGAAAAGTTTTATCAGATGCCATGTATTCACAAATATGCTGTTGCTATATCTTTTCCTCACAACTGGTTTGTTGTCGAAAAGATGACCATAAAGCACCAGGTCGTGTGTATGACCAAAACCATAATACAGTTTTATATACATGTCGCAAATACTTCGGGCTGCATATTAATTGCTATTTTACATTTCAACTAAAAAATCATTCCCACAATCGTGCATGACTAATTCAGACGGGATTTTCAGACTTCTGTTTATCATCAACCCCGCCTCGGGTAAAAACAATACAGAATGGCAGTCGCTTATTGCCGCATTTTTTTCAGCTACTCCACACGAGGTTGAATATTTCACCCTGACTGAATTCAGCAAGTCAGAAAGTATAAAAAATAAAATAAGCCTGTTCAAGCCGGATCGAGTGATAGCCGTAGGAGGAGACGGAACAATTAAACTGGCAGCTGAATGTATTCTTCATTCCAACATCCTGCTTGGGATTGTTCCTGCCGGATCAGCCAATGGTATGGCCCGTGAACTTGGCATACCTGCTGATATAAATGAGGCTTTGAAAGCTGTTATTACGGGAGGAATTCAACGGATTCATGTGATCAGTGTTAACAACCAGATCTGCATTCATCTGAGTGATGTGGGGTTCAATGCCTTTATCGTAAAAAAATTCGAATCTGATAATGTAAGGGGCATGTGGGGATATATAAGGGCAGCATGGAAAGTGTTCTGGACTCACCCGACAATGGACGTTACTATCCAGATTGGAGAAGAGAAAATTCAACGTAGTGCAGCAATGATCGTGCTGGCTAATGCAACGCAATATGGAAGCGGCGCTGTTATCAATCCGCATGGAAAACTTGACGATGATCTTTTTGAAATTGTTATCGTAAAGAAAATTTC
>JAATGW010000349.1 GCA_015654495.1 Chitinophagales bacterium | reverse complement strand
CATACAAATATTCTGAAACGCTTAAGCTCTCCTCACAATATGCATGTAATATAGATCAACACATCATTTCTCCTAATCTGCAGGTCTTCATAATAGTCAGCAGGAATATCATCTTAAATCCGGCATACTTATACCTCCATTATTCTCCACCTGGCGGATCCAGCTTGACGGCGGCATGTTATAAGCAGAAAGAAAATCCCTTCTTAAGCTGGATACACTCCGGCCGGCTATTCGGGCAAGCTGGCTCAACGATATCGCGTTCGTCAGGTTTTCTTCAAGAATACCGGATATATCGGGACGAAAATATTCGCGGACATTAAGTACCTGGTTAAAAATCGACTGGTCATTTTCAGAAAGAAAAAACAATAACTCTGTCATTTTGATTTTAGCCAGGTTGGCT
This sequence comes from Chitinophagales bacterium, assembly GCA_015654495.1. GTDB lineage: Bacteria > Bacteroidota > Bacteroidia > Chitinophagales > Chitinophagaceae > Pollutibacter. The sequence goes on along the minus strand of JAATGW010000349.1, from coordinate 3,133 downwards.
GATATGATAGCTTCCTGCCGGAAATAAATTTGCAGGGATGAAATATAGGCAAGCAGCCGGCAGCTTGCATCATGTATTACTATGCTTTCAAAAAAATCATTTGCAGTATTAACCAGCTTTGACTGCTTTGCAAACCCGACAATTAATTCTTTCTTTAAAACGAACACCATTACAGCAGTACTGGGATCGCGCGAACTATATTCCAGCGTTATGCCTTTCCTTATAAAGACGATTTGATGTGATTCTGCTTTATATGAGGAGCTTCCAAAACTGAGCTCAAGTTGTCCTTCCTGAACAAAAATCAATATGTTCTCTTCAGTAAAAATGCTGCCCTTAACTGCGGTCTCAGACTTACAGTACCGGATACATGCTGAATTTTCAGTATCCCCTTCACCAGCGATTTTTATGTTAATATTGGAAGAATTGGTTCTGCTTTGCATAATCTGCTTTTAGATTTTATGGCCTGCAAATAAATTTTAAATACTCCATTTTTCACCACATCATTTGATGGGATTCCAAAGCATGTGCCATGAGCTAACACACTTATTTTCAGCGACATACACATGGGTTTTCCCTGTTGTTTAACGGCATATCGTGAGCCTATCCGTTAAAACTGCCGAAATAAAGAGAACTTCCGGTTTACATGAACAGAGATTAGTTCCTACATGAAGAATGGCGGGGATAAAAACCTCCTCAGTTCCTTACCTTCGCCAGACATTTTAGAGAATAAGTATGAATTACGAAGAACTGGTACAGAATCACGCAAGTGAAATGATCGAAAAATTGCTGACGGAATTAATGAGCAAGGATACGATTGAAGTGCATTTTGATTATGAAGACAATGACCAATGGTCTGTAGTAAGTATGCATATTTATGAAGAGGATAAGGAAATATCTTTAAGACTTCGTTCGGAAGATCGTTTTGAATTAGCCCTGGGTTATTATGATGATGAAGATGAGTTCCTCGAAATCACAAAAGCACTTACTGACGAAGAAAAAAAAGCGATACCAAAAGGACTTCAGAAGGCTATGACAAAAGTACTGGTGGATGAACAGGGTTTGCGACTGCCTGGGAATTTTTTATCCAGATAAAAGTGTATTTACCACATCGCCATTTTAGCGACAGGAGAATTCTATAATAAACATCATAGACAGTTGCGTATCCGGTATTGTTTTGCGATGGTAACACATGTGAATCTTTTGACTCTGTGGTGATTTTAAAAGAATAAAAAGATTTTGCCCAATGAAGAAAAGCCATTTCAGGGCTCTGTTTACACTTCTCAGTGAACAGCCTGTTCACATCCGCAATTCTTTCTGTCGTTTCTTAATTGCAATAACAACTATTCCCCGTGGCTTATAAATAACTCAGCCATACCTTTTCTTTATGGTTCGCTTTGTACTTATCATATGCCTTGCAGAGGGGATACATGATTGCTATTACGAGAAGCCAAACCCCGTAAACAACTATCAGACTGAATCCATAGCCTTGCATTGACTTCAGCTCAAGTATCCAATCCGGTAATACCAGCAGCTTCCATCCAAAACCGGAAAGCAATGCAAATGTTGCAGCAAGGAAATGAATGACGTACAAATGAACCAGGTAATAAAAGAAAGGAACGCGGCCGAATGTGGTAAAAAAATTCACTACCCTGCCTTTCAGGTTTTCCGTATTGCCAAGGAAGAGCAATGCGGATCCCAAAGTAATGAGCAGATACGAGAGGGATGGTGGATACTTGTTAAGATTCAGAAACGACATAAAAGTTGCTGAAGACGAGTGCTGAACAGACCAGGGCACGGGATCGCCGTATATATTCAACCATCTTAAAATTACAAAAAGCCCTATAGCAGCAAAACCTGCAATTGTAAAAAGTCTTTGCCGGCGTTTTTCATCGAAACTCCGGTCATAATAGATTCCGCAACAGTATCCCAGAGGCATAACCGCAATCCAGGGTATGGCCGGATAATCAATATAGAATTTGAAACCGTTTGAAAGTTCGAAGATCCCCGGCTGATGTATCAATGCCCATAGAAAATTTCCCGGAAGATTAATACCGTCAAGGAGGTTGTGCCCGAATATTACAATAAAGCAAAAGATTAAAATTGTTGTTCTGGATAAATGAATCAATCCGGCAAGCACAATCATACTGAATCCCAGAACGGCGATCACAGCAAATCCGTTCATTCTGAAAAAAGGATCAAACTGCCAGGCAAATGTAACCAGCGTTATTTCCATCAGTATGAGCCAGAGGCCACGCTTTACAAGGAAAGATGAAAGTTCAGCTTTTGTTTTTTTTCTTCCGCTGAGGTAGGCTGATAAACCAGCCAGAAAACAAAATATCGGTGCACAGAAATGCGTAACCCATCTGGTCATAAAAATGGGAATTGTTGAATGTGCAGGGTCAACAGGATTAAAATAATAGGCCGAAAAATGAAAATAGTCCCTAACGTGATCGAGGGCCATGATAATCATCACGAGTCCTTTCAGCAGGTCAACTGATTCAATTCTGTTTTTTGAAATGGTTTGGGTCATAATGGGTTTCATGAATATATAACCAAATTCCGGATCGGGGTATTGATGTTTTTAATAGGCAGTAGGCAGAAGGCAGTAGAAACAGCCAATACAAAAGGCAAAAAAAATGCACATTAATGAGCGGCGCATAATGGAATACCTGGCAATGAGAAAACCTGATAAAATACTGAAGAAATTCTTTCGTGTTCCTGAGCGTCTTAGAGTCTTATTGGCAATTAACATTAAACACTATAAACTTTAATCAGACTGTTATACTTATTGAAAAAACAGTCTTCTAAGCCCGCGGGAAAAGCCGGACCAATTGATAACTATTTAAAATCATTCATCTTTCAAACTGAAAGCGACATATTTATCACCGGAAGCCTGTTTCAGCTTTCCGCCTCCGCAGGCAATTACGATGTATTGTTTTCCATTAACAGCATAAGTGGAAGGGGTCGCAAATCCAGCTGCCGGTAATTTCGCTGACCATAAAAGCTTGCCGGTTTGCTGATCAAAAGCGCGAAACATTTCATCTTTCGTTGCAGCTATAAATACCAGCCCGCCTGCCGTTACAACCGGGCCACCATAATTATCTGTACCAGTTGGCGGAATACCCTTTTTAAT
>JAATGW010000079.1 GCA_015654495.1 Chitinophagales bacterium | reverse complement strand
GTTCAAGGTTTTCCATTTTTCCAAGTCTCGGAATCCGCAATTGCTGCATTTGTCCATTGGACTCTGGTGAAATAAATCCGCTGAACCGGTAGCCCGTCCATGATTGATTTCCGGAAATCTCTGATACTATTCTTGAAGCTGCGCTGCCATGCCCTATCAGCAGTGTATTAAACCAGAGCTTTCCGGTATTGAGTTGTTTTTTTGCTATGCTGAGAATAATTAAACGGCCGGTAAACTGCAACACCAGGTGCAGTATAAACAGGGCGATAAATACTTTGTAGAAATAAACATAGTTTGATGCACTCGTATCATCGAGGATAAAAAGAAAAAACAATATCAGCGAACCAATCAATGCACTTACGAGCGTATTGGTCAGTTCGTTCAGTCTCGATTTATTGTAGAGTGAATGATATGCTCCGGTAAGGGCATATCCGGTTATCCATGCCAGTGGTACCAGCACAATACCAAACCAGAAGCGGTTGTCCCATTTAAACTCGGTGTTGATATTGCCGTCAGACCAAAGCAGGTAAGAGCGGATGGAACTTAACAAGGTCCACGCGATTGCCGACATCAGAAAGTCGCTGAATACATACCAGCCGATGTTGATCCGCCGTACTCCCTTCATATTGACGACTTGGCTATTGCGAAGTTGCTTTCAATTTTCTGCAGAATCTGATGTGCGATATGCATTGCTTCCAGCCCTTCTCTTTCTGAAACAGCTGTCGCTGTATTATTCAGAATCGAATCCCTGAAAGCAGTCAGTTCCATACGGATGGCATTATTATCTTCCACCACCGGATTATCTATAGCCAGCGTACGGATGCCCTGCGGAGTTTCGATATCAAAAGAAAAAAGCTGATCATCGCCCTCACCTTTAAGTTTGATAATTTCAGTTTTCCTGGCAAGAAAATCGATACCTATATAGGCATCTTTCTGAAATACGCGCATCTTTCGCATTTTTTTCATTGAGATCCGGGACGAGGTAAGGTTGGCAACACATCCATTGTTGAATTCAAGGCGCACATTAGCTATATCAGGTGTTTCAGTCATTACTGCGACACCGCTCGCCGAAATATTTTTTACATCGCTTTTTACGAGGTGTAAAACGATGTCGATATCATGAATCATCAGATCAAGTATCACACTTACTTCAGTGCCGCGTGGATTGAATTGAGCAAGGCGATGCACTTCAATAAACATCGGATGAAAATCATATCCTTTTAAGGCAAGAAAGGCCGGATTAAAACGCTCCACATGCCCAACCTGTAATTTTATACCAGCTTCCCTTACCAGCTTTACAATGGCATTTCCTTCTGCCATGGTATCAGCCATTGGCTTTTCCACAAACACATGTTTACCATTCCGGATGGCCATTTCACATAAAACAAAATGGTGATTTGTGGGGGCAACAATATCGACCGCGTCAACAAGGCTGATCAATTCCGCAGGATCCGCAAATCGTTTTAAATGATATTGCTTTTCAACCTTTGCAGCATTTGAATCATCGGGGTCATAAAAACCCACCAGTTCAATACCGGAAATTTCTTTCCAGTTGTTTATATGGAATTTACCCAGATGGCCTGCACCAAAAATGCCAAGTTTAATCATATCCAGATTGAAAGTAGGCAAAAATAGGAAATAGGCAGCAGGCAGCAGGCAGGAGGCAGAAGAAAAGACCGGCGACTGAAATATTATTTGGATAGTTCTATATCCGGATTTCAATTGACAGGTTCGGATTCCCGGAGTAAAAAACTTAGCCTGAATTGAAGCACTTATAGGATTGGCCCATGAACTAATTAAAATTCAGGATCCGCCATGTTTGAAAACTTCAGTTGTTTACAGATTTTGTTCGGCAACGCCGGATTTTTTTCTTTTCCGCTATCCTGAACCTTTCAGACTATGAACTATGAACTAAGAACTAAGAACTATGAACTATGAACTTCTCCTTACTTCTTACTCCTTACTCCTTACTTTTGTGCGGAATATGTCAAAAATCATCATCACAATTGATGGCTGGTCGAGTTGCGGAAAGAGCACACTCGCGCGGCAACTGGCAAAAAAATTAAATTATGTGTATATCGACAGTGGTGCGATGTACCGGGCTATCACGCTTTATTTTCTGAGAAATCATATCGACTGGACCGATCCTGAAGAAGTGAAACAGGCATTGGGCCAGATAGACCTCGAATTCTCATACAATCCCAAATCGGATCAGAGTGAAATGCTGCTTAATGGTGAGAATGTGGAATTTGTAATCCGTGACCTTGTGGTTGCAGAAAAGGTGAGTGAAATTGCCGCTATCAGAGAGGTACGCGAATTTGCGGTTGCCCAGCAACGTAAGATGGGAAGCAGAAAAGGAATTGTAATGGATGGAAGAGATATCGGTACGGTTGTTTTTCCGTTTGCAGAACTGAAAATTTTTATGACGGCCGACCAGGCCATACGTGTCGAAAGAAGATTCCGTGAACTCTTTGAAAAAAATCCGAATATTACTCTGGAAGAGGTTAAAAATAATCTTGAACTGCGCGACTATATAGATTCTAACCGTGAGGTATCACCGCTTCGCCGCGCTGATGATGCACTGCTTCTGGATAATTCCAATATTTCAGAAGAAGAACAATTGAATCTGGCGCTTGAGTGGGCGG
>JAATGW010000139.1 GCA_015654495.1 Chitinophagales bacterium | reverse complement strand
TCCATATCCTGCCTTTAACAATCGTGTCTGCTTTTACTTCAGGTTTGTTTGTGCATGCTGCAAATACGATCAGTGCTGCGAAATACCAGTGACTGCTAATTTTCTTCATTCCGCTTTTGCCTTTTGTAGTTTTTCAATATTTAAAATTTGTCTCGTTCCCGGCTGTTGAACGTTCGACGTTCAACGTTTAACGTCTAACGGCCGTTCTATTCCAGTATATCTTTACATTTTTACTCGCCCTTCCGGATGCAACAATATCAGGCTTCCCGTCTTTGTCCAGATCCGCTACCTGGATATCTTCGCAGGCCATACCATTCTGATCTATCCATTCGGTTGTCCAGTTGGTATTACTCTTGTCTGCCGGATAATAAATTCTGATACCCGTTTCTCCATTGCTGTTTTGTGCTCTCCAGCCTGCTACTACCTGGTCGGAACCGGTACCTAAAAAATCTGCAACGCCAAGCGCATGACCTTCCTTAATATTCGTATCCAGTATAAGGCGTTCCATTTTATTTGCGGGATGATACAAAACAATTGCATTACCGTGCATTGGTTCAACAGTAGAAATAAAAACTTTTCCACCCGATGCATTTCCGACTTTAATTTCACCCGCGCCGTGGTCCAAACCTGGTATCAATCTGGCAGCATACCATTTCCTCCTTGGTATTGTATCAGAAATATACCTGACACCTTCGGCGGAAGCTATATAAATTCCTTTCAAAGTTTTGTCATTAGAAATATAGTGATGAAAATTATGCGTCATGTGCAATGAGCTGTCAAGCAGGTACAGCGGCCAATCCGATTCCTTCTGCTGAGGTACGCTATAGGCAAGAAATTTTACACCGGCACCCTTTCCTGAAATATTGTTCCTGCCATGCAGGGGCAAAACGAGTAAAAAATATTTTCCATCCGCCGATTTTACCCAGCGCATACGATGAACTGTCGGCTCATGCGAAAGCTGCCAGGGCTTCCAGGGTTTTGTAGGATCTGCTGGCCGGGACAAATAAAAAACCGCTCCTGATTCTTCCGCATTACCCGTTTCAGACGGATTCCATTGCGCACCAACGGCAACTTCGGCTTTGCCGTCTCCATCAATATCTGCTGCGGCAATGCACACATTATCATGCTTTGTAAGATTCTCAGCGATTAGATATTTCTGCCACTCCGGGTTTTTATACCACACAATCTGCTTCCTATCAGCGAGAAGAATATCTGTTTTTCCGTCGCCATCAACATCCGCTAACGCCAGGCCATAACCGATACTGATATTGCTGTCAACTATCTGGCTTTCAAAAACAGGTTTATCTGATACTGGCATGAAGAATAATATCAGGTGCAGCAATCCAATTTGAAACATAGTTTTTATTTAATGGCAATAAATATGAATCTAACAATTTTATATATCAATTTCTCTTTCCCGGTTTCTTTCCATTGAATCCAGCTTTTCTTTTGTAATCAGATTATCCCTGCGTTCTCTTTTCTTTAAAAGATACCGCATAACCGGTATCAGAACCACAACAGCGATCATTACCGAGATGAACAGGAAATCAGGAGCCGATAATTTCAAGATAACAATTTCAGATTTTATTAAATGAGCGACTGAATGCCGCTATTATCCCGCGACTGGGTCCGGGTTTAAAATGTTTTATGATCTGGTAAGCCAACAGGCAATCCGGGTACTTCGATTATTTAAAAATGATTTCATACGGCAGAATTATTTCAGATACTTAAATAATTACCTTCAGCTAAAATTAACTTTTATGGACAGTACTACCAATAGTATCAACTGGTTCGAAATTCCGGTTACAGATATGGCGAGGGCGAGGCATTTTTATCAGGTAATTTTCAGTCTTCACCTCGAAGAAGCGCCAATGGGTGAAATGGATATGGCCATGTTTCCCTATGATGGCGGAAGTGGCAAAGCCTCCGGCGCTCTTGTGAAAAGTGCATTTCATACCCCTTCAATGGATGGTGCTATTATATATCTCAATGCCAATCCTGCGATGGATGATATCCTTTCAAGAATTGAACCTTCAGGTGGTCAGATATTGATGGGGAAAACACAAATAAGTCCGGAGATTGGCTATATGGCGTTTTTCAGAGATACAGAAGGGAACCGGCTTGCCTTGCATTCGCAACACTAGTCGTAAAAAATATTTATTTCTGTAAAAAACACCTGGAAAGCCCGGTAAATCACGTAGACCTTCTCTCTGTATCCACCCGCTGCAGCGGGTGGATACAGAGAGCTAAAGCCACTGAAATGGATCTGTGGCGGGAATATGTGTTACCGGTATCCCGGGGATCTTTGGCTGGAGCCAGCTTACAAGCCAGTCCATTCCGGGTTCCTCACTTACGGAATGCCCCAATACAATCAGTGAAATCTTTTTCCCCAGTGCTCTGGCATCGCGGATATATTCTGCGGTTTCCCACTCATGCACCTCACCAACTACCAATACATCCGGCTGAAGTTCTTCGGCCATGCGTAACTGTGACTGTCCACCCGCGGCACCAGGCAACAAGGCAATTCGTTTACATCTTTGTCCCATATTTCCGATAACACGCAAATGATTTATTCCTAAATTTTTCTTGAATTCCTGTATTAATGCAGACAGCCCGGTTTCGGGAATTGAAATAATGCCGCTGCTCTGCGGATCATACTGGGCCCAGCCCATTTTCAATACCACACCTTTGCGCACTCCATCCGGCCGGTGCGCATGCCAGTAATCATGAAATCGCCACACAGCAATTTTGTTTTTCCTGAGCAATTCCATTTTCTTTTCAACAATTTCATTCTTCCCAGACCAGTTTATGTCATCAGTATGATTATAAAATGTGGGCTCATGGGCGATTATAAAATTGGCTTTCTTTAAAACCGCCTGCTGAATTACCGGAATGGTTGCAAACATGGTCGAAATGATACCTGTTACTTCCAGCGACGCATCACCGCTTTTCAAAGTATCCACTGTTTGAGGAAAAGGCGCCCCCGGAATTTCCTTGTATATCAGATTCATTATCTCTCCCACCGTAGCTGGTGACGCGCTATTATTCACAGTTGCCAAACCAGCCAGCGGACTGCTTAATATCATCGCCCCCATTGCTGTTTTTACTGTATCGGAAATCATTTTTCTGCGCTCTGTACTGTATTCTTCAGCCATTGTTTAAAAGTTCAAATATTATTAATTCAGAAATAAAACTATTGAATCTTAACAAATCCTTCGCAGGAAATCTTAAACGATCATTTTTATAAAGAGTCGTAAAGAACATTGTACAATGAAAATAATCTGCGCCGGATTCTTTAAAGTTTTGTTATTAGAAAAAATGCCTGCAATAAAATTATGCAATTGGAATTTATAGAAATGAAAGGCGACCTAAACGAAAAAAAATCCTAAACGATTTTTCGTTAAAGAAAACCAAAGATCCTCCTGCACCATTTTTCTAAGAAAAACCATTGTTTCTCCGGCCCGGATGATTCGTTAATTCCTAACAGCAAATGTGCGCAATTATGAAACGAAAACCGGTCAGTTTTTTCGAAAGCCTTCGTTCACTGATTCTTCCTGAAAACAGGCATCAGTCAGAACCAATTACAAACAAAGATATTCTTGATGAACTCATTGCATGTTTTGACTATTCGTGCCGGACAGAGCCGGTAGGGAGCTGCCTTATTTTTAACATGCATTTTGTAATTATCCTCCATCCCGATATTTACGAGCAAAGGCTTGCCTCCCTACCGGTTATTGTAAAAGAAACTGTAAAAATCTTTTACAGCCGCATCCAGTTTCTCCAGAAAAAATTCAGCGATATATCACCGGTATCTTCTCAATGGCAATTCAGGTTCGGGCCAGGTGCAGAATTCGGGCAGGACAAAATCGGCACGGGGGATATCAGGGTTATCGGAATGCTTACCGGCCCAAAAGCAGGCGGAACGGGTAGCTCAGAACGCCAGTCCACTGCCCGTGTTACAATGAAAGTCAAATCAACCAATGTATTTGATAAGATGGATATCAATATGGATCTGCTCCGGCATATTCATTTTGTAGAAAACGGACATTTCACAGTTAAATATCAGCCTGACCTCAGTCTTCCGGCATCAACGAACGCTTTCAGCAAACCAACGCATTCCGTACTCGCAAGGATCGATTATTTCAATGCAGAGAACAGCAGGACGGATGCTTATCTGATGAAAGACACCGAGATCGTTATTGCACGTAAGGAAGATGGCAACCTGGGCTATAATAATTACCTGCTGATTGATTCAGGATTTGTTTCCAACCCCCATGCGCGGATACGCCTCAACGAACGATCGGGTAGATTCCAGATCGCCAGTTTCAGCAGCCAGGAAACGCGGGTTGACGAAACCGTTATTACACGAAGTGAGGCCGGATCACCGCAATGGTTTGATCTGAAGGATAAATGCCAGGTTCTCCTCAACGGAATGATAACGCTTGATTTCAAAAAGTCCTGATACATGATTGATATCCTGCTTTCAACCGCCCTTCTCGGGTTTGCACTTATTCTGCTTATCCGGCATTTCAAAAATTTACCCAGGTAAAAAAAAGCATATGCATTTCAACGGAAACACTGATCCGGGAAAACAAAGAAAAGAAAACCAGGATGCCTTCGGCTGCCGGTTGCTTTGGGACAAACAAAAAGCATTGTTGCTTGTAGTGGACGGAGTTGGCGGCTATGCCGGCGGAGAAAGAGCAGCTGCTATTGCGCGGTCTACCATTGAAAATTACATGCATACACCCAAGGGGGATCTGCTCACTATGTTGAGGGAAGCTGTAATTCATGCCAATAACAGGATCGTTGAAGAAAGAAAAAATAATCCCGAATATTTTGAAATGTGTTGCGTGCTCACCGCCGTTGTAGCTGACATGAAAACCGACCAGCTATATTATGCACATGTCGGCGACACGAGATTGTATCGTTACCGGAATGGTGTGTTGCAGAAACTAACCCGTGATCATTCTTTTGTCGGTATCAGGGAAGATGCGGGCGAACTTACCGAAGCAGAAGCGATGATGCATCCACAGCGAAACCAGATCCTTCGTGAGGCCGGATCATCCATGCATAGGATGGATGATGAAGACTTTCTCGAATATGGTGTGAGAGATTTTATTTATGGCGACCAATTGCTTTTATGCTCTGATGGACTAACTGATATGCTCACTGCAAAACAGATTACAGCCATCATTGAGCATGCCAGTCCGGTTGCGGAAAAAGTAAATTCATTAATACTGCTTGCAAATGAGATGGGGGGCTACGACAATATTACGGTGGTGATGATGCAGCATACAAGCAAACATGAAAAAGCAGCGATAGTAATAAAAACTGCTGGTCCGTCAAAACCAAATGCAGCAATTGATGACCCTGAAAAAAACAAAATAAAAGGTCTCCTGGCAAAAATCCCTGTGAGAAGGATCATACTAAGGAGTCTTTTGCTTCTGATTTTCTTTGCCGGAACCAGCTGGTATTTTCTCAAGCTGAATGAAGATGGAGAGTCAGGCGTTTTAGTCCTTCCTCACCAGGAGGTTAAAGTTCGCGATAGTATAAAGGATAATTTATTATTTACAACACGCAGCAGTCATCCTGCAATTCCCGGACCTGTCGAAATTCAGGTACCCGATACATTAAGGATCACTAAAACGGTTCCGCTGGATCAACTGCAACACATGGCAGATTCCTCAGGCAAAACACTGGTGATCATTCCTGCCGGGAAAAACACAAAATTTCCAGCGGCAAAATTGGTTGATTCGTCAATAGTTTCAAATGATACGATCGTCGTCAGAAATCTGCAGTTCATTTCCTTTAAAACAGCCATAGAGCTCAATGGTAATAAAGTTATCCGCTTTGAAAACGTATCCTTCGACAATGTGCCCTACCCTGTTAAAACAAGATCAGCTGCAGTTAAAAAACCAAAATCTGTCCAACCTTCGAATCCCTAAAACATGGCAACTTCAGTATTCAGAGATTATTTCAGGGGTTACGAGATTCTCGGGGAACTGGGCCGGGGTAATGCCCGCGTGTTAAAAGCGCGTCATACAGAAAGCGGAAATCTTGTCGCCATAAAACATTTCAGTTTTCATTCTGATGAAGAAATGCTTCGCCGTTTTCAGCAGGAATCATCCATTATGAAATCCATCCAGCATCCCAGTGTAGTGAAAATCATCGACGTAAAACTGGATGCCGAACTTCCGTTTATTGTAATGGAACTGATCGAAGGTGGCGACCTGCGAAGTTTACTCAAAATTCATGGAAGTCTTCACACTGATGATGTGATCAGGCTCGCTTCGCACATCACGGATGCACTGGAGACTATACATACAAATCATATCATTCACCGGGACATCAAACCGGAAAACATAATGTATAGAAGGAATGCAGATGGTGAACTGAATTTTCTTCTCACTGATTTCGGTATTGCCAAAGTTCGCGAACAACGCGATAAAATAACCGTAACAGGAGCTTCCATGCTTACTTATGAATATGCATCTCCCGAGCAATTCAACCATGCGAAAACCGTATCCACACCGGCAGACTATTATTCTCTGGGTGTAGTACTCTATGAATGTATCACCGGATCCGTACCCTTTGATTATCATGAAGACGAACTCCTTCCCTATATCCATAGGGTGTTGAGTTCACCTGTACCCATTCCTTTTAAACCGGGCGGCCGTGGATTGCCCGCATCTATCCGACATCTTTTAAACGGCTTGCTGGAAAAAAGCAGTCGCGAAAGAATTTCTGATCCGGCAACTATCCGCAGATTGCTTGAGCAGTCAAAGGAATATCCTGCGCAGGAATATCAAAATAAAAGTTTCAAAAAAACTATACCATTTTCCCAACAACCTGAATCTCCAAATGCATTAACATCAACAAAAAAGAAAAAATCTTTTTTACCTACCCTGCTCAAAACTTCTGTCATTCTTTTTGCAGGCATGATCGTTTTCTGGATGCTGATGGCCGGACAGCAGTTTCTTGGATTGAATAAAAATGAAATTTCTGATAAAACCGGCCGGCTGAATAAAAACACACCAGGCAACAATAACGAAGATCCTGAAGCTCTGAAAACAGATGAGCAAATTCAGAACGATGCTGTGTTAGCTTCAAAAGGACATCCAAACTTACATGAAGGAATTTATAACACCAGGGCTGCTGGTCACCCCTCACTTATAATACCTGCAGACAGCCAGGACGAGAATGGAATTGCTATGAATAATGATCTCTATTTTAATGACTTTGCCAATACAGACGATAGCATCTGGAAAAGCGAAGACGATGATACAGAATTCCGCATCGAAAATGGGAAATATATTATCGAAGGAAGCGCAGATACCTTTACTTATCATTCTTCTGTAAAAATCAACCTCGATACGCGGAAAGATTTCAGTATCACTGCCACCGCTACCCGAATTGAAGGTGACACACCCTATGGTTATGGCTTGAATTTCTGTGGTGATACTGAACAGGACAAATACTTTGTATTCTATATTTCTGCCAATGGATATTTTTCAGTGCGTTCATGGGAGCGGGATCACTGGAATATACTGGTAGACTGGACGAAATCAAATTTCATCAGGCCGGGAAGGGAAATGAATACACTTACCATTGAGAAACATAATAACAATATCATTTTTCTGATCAATGACCAGCCGGAGAAGATACTTCCCTTCGGCGGGGCATTTGGAAATTATTTCGGCTTCCGTGTTGATGGAAATCAGAAAGTCGCTTTTGATCAACTGCTCGTAAAAGGAAGTTTATAACCCAAAACTTTAAGACATGTCAGTCAGGGAAAAAAACAACCGTCAGTTCAGCAGCAAAGAAGCATTGCTGATGTTAGGTGGTTCCGTATTTATTCTTCTGCTTCTTTTTTACAGACTCTATCTCACAATTGTGCCGCAGTTGGATACAGCGCATCAATCTTACAAGACTGCGAATGCGGTATTGCTGGACAATACGATAAAGCCGGAAACAATCTACCATTTACTAAAAAAAGGAAATTATTATACTGATGATGCGGATATCCGGCTCGTTTCAGATTCTCTTGCAGCAAAACTGATTGCAGGCCAGCAACTGCCGAATCTTGGCGCGTTAAATAAATCTGCCTTCAACATAATAGTTCCTGCTTTAACGGAACCCGGCAAAGGCGGCATCGCCTTCAAAGAAAGACTAACTGCTTCAAGAATACGGTTGGGATTTGATTCCGTTCTCTACAGTCGGGAATTATTAGCTCCCGAACAATTTCCGGCATCTCTCAAAATCGCAGATGGATCGCTAAGCATCAAAGGAAAGATAACGCGCGATGGCATTCCCCTTTCAGGTGTATTGGTTGAACTGAAAGAACATTTTGGAGATCCGGCAGCAGACTCATCAAATCTCAGATCGTTTTTTGCAAGAACAGGACCTGATGGCGGATATGAATTTAACGGATTACAAAGCGATTCAGGCTATAGTGTATTGCCTTTAAAACCAGGCTTCGAATTTGGAAACCGCAAGGGAACAGCATGGCTAAAGGATAATGCAACTTATAGTTTCAGAGCAAAACCGCATACTATTCCATTATTCGGATCGGCTACCTATAGCCAGATCCGTGAAGATGGAATTTTCATGGTACGGACACCTGAAAGTTTCCGCACCTTATACTGGCTTATCGCAGGATGTCTTTTGTTAGCTTTCTTCGTTGCACAGCTGATTACCATTTTCAGAAAATTGCAGCCGGACCCGTTTTTACTTCCCGTACTCTTATTGTTATGTGGTATTTCGATACTGCTGATGTTCAGTATCCAGGACCCCCTTACTGATACATTATACGCCTCGCAGGTGCTGCAGGGGGTGATAGCCGGACTAACTGCTTATATTCTTCTTTCCGGAATCAACATCAGTCGACTTTACAGCAAATGGTGGTTCGACGGACTCTTTAATTTCAAACAAAAACAAACCTATGCGTTGAATGGCTGGACCTGGCTTGTTCTTGCCATTGTTCTTTCTGTACTAACGCTTGTTTTCGGAACCGGGCCTGAAGGAAGCGGAGTCAAAGTAAACCTGCGGATAGGGAGTCTGCTTTTTCAGCCTGGTGAAATAACAAAATACCTGCTGCTCTTTTTCCTTGCAGCTTTTTTTGCCTCCAACTTTGAAAAGCTCCGTAGTTTTTCGGATATACGTTGGCGTTTTCTAACAAGCTGGTCTGTGCTGGCAGCCACTGCGCTGATACTGTTTCTTTATCTACTGATGGGTGATATGGGGCCGGCATTGGTTATCTGTTTTACCTTTCTTTTCTTCTACAGCATTGCACGCGGGAACCTTCTTTTTACAATTCTTACGGGACTCTGCTATGCATTGTTTCTCTGGTTTCTGCCCCCCCTGGTAGCTACGGCTGCCTGTCTCGCAGGAGTTCTGCTGGTTTCGTTCTTACTCGGCCATATGAAATCCATGCGCTGGTATGGTTTCGCAGCGGTGATTGCGGATGCACCCGTAATTATTATGCTTGTGATGGTTGCCTTTGTTTTTGGTGATAAAGTGCCTGGCATTGGAAGCAGGCTGACGGAAAGAAAAGAAATCTGGCAAAGCCCATGGGATAATGATGTATATGGTGGCGATCATGTGGCACATAGTTACTGGACGCTTGCTTCGGGTGGTGTCTCGGGATCAGGTATCGGCCGCGGCTACCCGAACACGATGCCGGCAGCACATACTGATATGATACTGCCATCAATCGGTGAAGAACTGGGTTGGACCGGACTGGTTGCAGTATTTATTCTTTTTGCAATACTTATTCACCGCAGCTTTCTTTTCGCCCGCCGCTCCGGTCATCCTTTTGCGTTTTATCTGGCTGCAGGAACGGGAATTGCGATGGGAATACAATTGTTACTGATTGCCGGTGGCTCGATAGGATTAGTTCCACTGACCGGTATCACCGCACCTTTTCTGAGTTATGGCAAAATTTCACTTATTATAAATCTTGCCGCCATAGGACTTATCGCCGGAATATCAGCGCGCCCGGGAAAAGAAACACAGCAGGCGTTCATAAAAAAACACCACGATCCTGTTTTGATCACAGGCATAGGATTTTTCCTTGCAGGAATTATTGTACTTGCAGTTCAGTTGTTTCGCATACAGATCGTTGACCGTGAAAATATTCTTGCAAAGCCGAGCAGGGTCATTCT
>JAATGW010000441.1 GCA_015654495.1 Chitinophagales bacterium | reverse complement strand
TTTGCACGAGGCCTCGATAAAACTGAAGGACTGGAGGAAGCTGTTGATGTGGCCGATTCCTATGGAAGTATAAATACGGTTTCTGTAAAAATGCTGATCGACCGGGAGATCTCAAAAAGCTATGAGGAAAGTCACCGGAAGGGAATCAAAAGGAGTTATGTGATTTATGATATACTCCAAACCATTTTTGCTTCTTCAAGCGATAGCAGCATTGATGTTTCAGCCAGGCTCGGCATACCACCTGTTTATAAGCTGGACTATAATCAACTCGCGGATGCATCCGGGCGGGTAATTCAGCTCGTTTTCTTTTATGGCGACAAAGACGGGATGGATTCATATGCCAATTTCATGCACCTTTTTAATGGCCGGCCTGAATGGAAAGTGACCAAAACCAAAGAGTGGGTCGAAATCAAGTCTGCTTCAGGCAAGCCTGTCTGGATTTATGCAAATCTTCCCCTGGATAATTCTAAAGGAAATGATCCGGATGCAAAAGCCCAGGAAAATCTGCTGAATTACCTGTCGGAAAAAAACCTGCAACCTACCATTGTTATCCATCGAGGTCACAGCTATCATGTTACTTATACAATAAAGCAATTGCCCGCAACAGCAAAAATTGTGATATTAGGTTCCTGTGGAGGATATCATAATCTGGATGATGTGTTAAAAATTTCGCCGGATGCTCATATCATTTCTTCAAAGGAAGTAGGTACAAGAACAGTTAACGAGCCTATTCTGCGTTCAATTAATGATGATTTGCGCAATGGACGAAATATTGACTGGGTAAGCATGTGGAAAGGAGTATCGGCGCAATTCACTTCAGGTGAAGCAAAGGAAAGATTCGAAAATTATATCCCTCCGCACAAAAATCTCGGCGCGCTATTTATTAAGGCATATACCCATGCGATGGAAGAACCCGCAGTGATTGGTTCGGAAACATCACAAACCGGTTCTCTCAGCCGTCCATAATAAATGAATCTGCACAACGCAGGGATTCAAGATACCATTGTAAATTTGCTGTTCTGCAATCCGGCTTAAACCGATCTGGAATTGTAGATCATATCGGAAAATGGCGGAAAAGACCGGCTCAAAAAGGATATTTGATTTTTCTTTGCTCCGACGGGTATTTGGATACGCAAAGCCATACCGGAACCGGTTTCTTATTAGTGTTATCCTGTCGATAGTACTGGCAGTAATGGCACCCATCCGCCCACTACTGATTAATTATACCATCAGCGATGTTATTCAACGTGAAGGAGAAAGAGCGATCCTGATGCAATTGCTGATTAATATCACAATCATACAGGTGGTTATTCTTCTTATTGAAACTTTTCTTCGTTTTTATTTTACTTTTCTTACTGCATGGCTTGGTCAAACGGTTGTTAAGGATATGCGCATCCAGGTGTATAATAAAATATTACATCTGCATCTCCGTCAGTTTGATAAAACACCGATTGGCACACTTACAACAAGGACCATCAATGATATTGAATCCATCAACGATATTTTTTCTGAAGGGTTGATACCTATTGTTGCCGATCTGCTTTCTATTATTGCGATCCTGGTTGCGATGTTTGTAACCAACTGGCAGCTTACGCTGATATGCCTTATCCCATTTCCATTTCTGATTATTTCAACCTATTATTTTAAAGAGAGTGTAAACAAATCGTTTATACGTGTGCGTAATGCTGTGGCCGCTTTAAATGCGTTTGTACAGGAGCATATTACCGGAATGCAGGTTATCCAGGCATTTCATGTTGAACAACGTGAGGCGGGCCGTTTCAGGAAGATCAATAAAGATCACCGGGATGCCAATATCCGTGCGATTTTTGCATATTCGGTTTTTTTCCCACTGGTAGAAATCGTTCTCGCTATTTCCATGGGATTGCTGGTTTGGTTTGCGGCAAGGCAGGCATATCAGCTTTCTCCTGAAGAAGCTGCGAAAATCACGGGCCATATTGTTGCGTTTATACTGATGCTAAACCTGTTATTCAGACCCCTGCGGGTGATAGCGGATAAGTTTAATGTACTGCAGATGGGAATGGTAGCGAGCGAAAGGGTTTTCAAAGTGCTCGATAATGAAGATTATATCACCAGCCAGGGTGACAACAATCCTGAAAAAGCGGCCGGAAAAATCGAATACCGCAAT
>JAATGW010000642.1 GCA_015654495.1 Chitinophagales bacterium | reverse complement strand
GAAGAAATATTTACCTGCTTTGCCGGAAGACGAAAAAATGATTACAACGGGTTATATGCTGACTATTTAAGAATAATGTTAGGAAAAAGATATTCTAAGTGTCGGTGATAAACTTTTATGGTTGCTCTTTACTGATAATTGATTTAGAACCCGAGTAAAGTTCGTGGTAGAACAGCATGCCACTAACAGATTGTTTTGCAATAAGCTGGCAGGACATTGGAACTTCAACTTCATCTACCCGTCAACTTTAGTTCCGGGCTGGACATTTTCCAGATACCAGCCTATCGCAAAGCCCCGAACCTTAGCGGCAGTTTTGTGGAAACATTCTGATAATGGCTCTCTCTAAATAGGGCCTGCTGTTCAGAATAGAATCTATACCAGGTGCGGATCTTACAATAAAATTGAAGTTTTAGTTGCAAGCCTTTTGGGTGAAGCTGGTGAAAATCCATGCACCTAAGAAAAATTTCCCGTGTCCTTCCCGCAGTTACCGGCTTACCGTCTATCTGCTATAAATATCATTGTCGTTGAGTTTGGAATGAGGTAGACGGGAATGCGGAAAGAGCGCCTGCCCGACACAGCGCAGCGACGGCGGGGTAATGAAGAAACGGGAAATTTATCTTCAGCCATGCAGGGGTTTTCATCCGTTTTAGCCGAAAGGCTTGCAGTTTAAATATGAATTTTATTGTAAGATCCGTAACTGATAAGTATTCTATTTCAAACAGCACGCCCTAAATAAACAATGAAGATATTTCTCGTAATTCTTACAATTTTTCAGTTTTTAAGAACTTTTGGACAGACATCTTCAAGTGACAATTGCTACGCAAACACCAATGCGAGAACTAAAGCCACCCAAAAGACCTATCCATTTAACAAAGCTGACAGAATTTTATTAGTGGAATATAAAGCAGTTGCTGTTTATGGTAACTCGCATGTGTTTAGTTGGGACACTGTGCAAATAATTCCCAAAAGAGGAAAAGACATTGACACTGCAAAATTTATAAAAAAACATCAGTTGACAAGAAGTGGCGTAGACAGTCTTCTGAAAATAATCAATCAAAGAAGTAAAGACAATATAGTTATGGAGGGCATGTTCGTTGAACCTTCAAATGGCATTTTGTTCTTTGATAAAGAAGGCAATGTTTTCGAGTATATTATAATTTGCTTTTCCCAAATTGACCTTTTGAGGAATTACACTGAGTGGTCAGGTTCTAATTCCCAGGTTAATTTAGGTTGGTGGTGTAAGGACAAAGGTCGACTACTGTCAGATTTTTTCTTAAGTCGGGGAGTGGATATCGTAGTGACGAAATGGGAATGACCCGAATAAAAACTCGCGTTAACATTCGGCTTTATTCAATACGGGCAGACGAATATGTGATGAACAGATGCAATTCTATTTGCCGACAGAATCGCGGCCTTGTGACTTCAGGATAAAATCATGATGTGCACCGGCCGCATTTTAGTCTCCGAAGCCTGGCGAAGGAAGCGGCAGATGGATCATGAAATCCCGTACTGCATAAATCCGTTAGCCGTTAGCCGTACTACTTTCCCCATTCAAAAAGGTCGTATATTTAGTAAATGGATCCTTTAAAAATAGAGATACTAAATCCTAAGGCACTGAAGCTTATTAAAGGCCTGGAAGAACTTAAACTGATTAAGGTTCAGCAGGAACCTAAGACTAAGGTTAGAGAATACCTTAAAAGAATGCGTAGCAAATCTAAAACAGCACCAAATCCCGATGAAATTGTGAAGGTCGTTAACCAGGTAAGAGCTGAAAGAAATGCCGGGAAGAAGGGAACTTAGAATTGTAATAGACACGAATTTGTGGATCAGTTTTTTGATTTCAAAAACGCAGAAAAAACTTGATGATATATTATTCTCCCAACCTTTGAGAATATATTTTAGTGCAGAACTTCTTAATGAATTGCAGGAGTCAATTTCAAAACCTAAACTTTCAAAGCATTTTGGATCAGAAGCAATTAAAGAAATGATCCTTGCCTTTGAAGACTTTATTGAGATCATAATAGTGAAATCTGATGTAAATATTTGCCGCGATCCAAACGACAATTTCATTTTAGCATTGTGTAAGGACTCAAGAGCAGATTTCCTGTTGACAGGTGATAAAGACTTGTTGGAACTAAAAGAATTTGGTAAAACCCGAATAAAAACGCTTACAGAATTCATTGCTGCGATAAAGTAGTCCGGGTAATATCGGATCTTTGCAATAAAGGCTACAGAATATATTGTCGGCAGTAGCGGCAGTGAATTCTATTCATCGACAGAACCCGCATGCCGGTCGGCAGAAGTCAGTGAGCAGCTACGTCGCGACCTTGGGACTTCAGGTTAAATCAGTAAAATTGTACCGGCTCTGCAGATGTTTGCGGAACAACTGAATCACAAAACTCCTGTACTGCATAAATCAGCGGGCCGTTTTAGCCCGCTTTAGTCAGGTACTCAATAAATTTCAAACAGAACCACTTAATATGAAATACTCACCCATCACAATCTTAGCAATCATTTTTATTCTGTCGTCAGCCAGAACATTTGGTCAACTCCCGGTTAAACCGCTTGCACCACAGAGCCAACTCCTTAAGAGTGACAATCAAACCCTCGAGCGCAATAAGAAGCTCGTTTACGATATGTGGCGGGAATTTCTTGAGGGCGGACACCTCGAACTTGCAGAGAAGTACTTCGATGAAAATTATATGCAGCACAATCCCAATGCTGCAACCGGAAGAAAAGCAGTTGTCGATTTCTTTTCGAAATTCTCCAAACCTCAGCCGATAGTTGACTCAATCAAATCAACCGTTGTTGCGATCATTGCCGAACGGGATCTTGTAATGTTAAGTTTTGTCCGCGAAATGCCCGATCCTGTCGACAAATCTAAAAAATATACCACGACCTGGTTTGACCTATTCAGAATTGAAAATGGAAAAATTGCAGAGCACTGGGACTGCGCAGAAAAAATGAAAATGAATTAAATAGGGACTCCTGTTACAAATGAAAATCGCAATGGAAAAGGCTTTGGCAAGGATTTTTAAGAATGACATGCAAGGTTTTTTGATAAAAGGTGCCGCCAACCTGGTCTCCGGCTCCATAGGAGCCTCCTGTTTGTAGCCAGTCGATTTCTCAGACAAACGCATTGATCGCTCCGACAGGAGCGTCCTGTAAAATGAAATTTGTTCCCCATTTTCGCGGAGGCAAAAATTTTGGATCATTATATTTTATTCTGGAACAACTGACCTGCACAGGACGCTCCTGACGGAGCGTTGCATAGGGCCACAAAATTGCTATCCCATACTACAAACAGGAAGCTCCTGCGGAGCTGATCATTGCCTACGCCACTCTTAATCAGCAGGCCCTAAATATTTTCAATACCAGGATAAAACTGGTTATCTGCAGACGGTTGTGCATCACCTTCATTAAATCATCCGATGAGAATAGTCATCTGGAACTGCAATATGGCTTTTCGAAAGAAAGCCCATGTGATTTTGGAACAAAAGCCTGACATCCTGGTTATTCCGGAATGTGAACATCCGGATAAATTACAGTTTACTTCAAACACAATTATGCCTGCAGATATTCTTTGGTTTGGAAAGAATCTAAATAAAGGCCTTGCAGTAATTTCATTTTGTGACTAGCGATTTAATGTGCTTGAAGTGCATAACGAAGACTTCAAAACTATTGTTCCGATTTCTGTTACTGGCGGAGCTTTTAATTTCAATTTATTTGCTGTATGGGCTTTTAATCCGGATGATCGTGATGGAAAATATATTACGCAGGTGTGGAAGGCTATTTCCTACTACGACGATTTAATGAGAAGTGAACCGACAGTGATTATTGGCGATTTCAATAGCAATGTAATATGGGATTATAAGAAGCACAAGTCAGGAAACCACTCACTTGTGGTCAAAGCCCTGGAAGAAAAAGGAATTTATAGCATGTATCATTTGCATCACAAATTAATGCAGGGTAAAGAGTTGCATCCGACCTTTTATTTGTATAGACACAAGAACAAACCCTATCACATCGACTATTGTTTTGTTTCGGAATCTGTCGCTAAGGATTTGATCGGGGTTGAAGTAGGGGACTACGACTACTGGATAAAATATAGCGATCACGTTCCGATGACTATTGACTTTCGAAATCGGACCGATTAAGGTCAAACGTTCATCGTAGGATGTGGTAGTTTGCCCGATAATAAGTTACTGTGTTGACTTTGCAGGTTTGAGATTCCAAAGGCCGTATCCGTTTCTACGATAAAACTCATAGCGATTGATTTTGATCTTACACCCTAAAATACAGGGCTTGTATTCCAGGAGATCTTTTTTCTATTATCTGACACCCGCCGAGGCGGATTAAGAATTTAAATCAGGGCTTCAATAAAGAAATTATTCTTCCTGAGATTTCCTGGAAATATATCTTTCGTCAAATTTAAAAATCAATACCTAAGTGCGCTTTTCGAACTACTAAAAACGCAAATTCAAGATGGGTTTCTTAGCCCTGAAGGGG
>JAATGW010000390.1 GCA_015654495.1 Chitinophagales bacterium | reverse complement strand
CCACCAAGATTTTCAATTGGGTACCACATTTGGAGGCAACAAATTGGCATGTGCAGCCGCTATTGAAGTTTTAGAAATCCTGGAAGAAGAAAAGCTACTCGGCAATGCCGTAATGGTAGGCAAGTATCTGAAAGAAGCTTTGAACGAAATACCACAAATTAAAAATGTAAGAGGTCGTGGTTTGATGATTGGTTTTGATGTGCCGGAAGAATTGAAAGACCTTCGCAAAAACCTTTTGTTCAATCATCATATTTTTACCGGCGATGCAAAGCCAAATGTTATTCGACTTTTACCTTCTCTTGCACTTGGAGAAAAAGAGATCAATACATTTTTTGAAGCTGTTGCCAGCGAATTAGAAATTTCAGAACCATCCCATTCTGCATAGAAAAATGAAAAAATTCACTTCTGTTGAAGATGTTCCTGATATCAACAAATTAGTTGATAAAGCCCTGAGTTATAAAAAAAATCCCTGGCAGCATCAGCAGTTGGGAGACCGCAAAAGGATTGGCTGTCTCTTCCTGAACCCCAGTATGCGCACAAGACTGAGTACACAGGTTGCAGCCCAGCAACTCGGAATGGAATCCATCGTTTTTAATGTCAGCCAGGAAGGTTGGGCACTCGAATTTGAAGATGAAGCCATCATGAGTGGCAACAAAGTTGAGCATGTAAAGGACGCTGCTCCGATTTTCGGAAAATATTTTGATATCCTCGCCATAAGAACATTTCCATCTCTTCAGAATAAAGCAGATGACTACAGTGAACTGTATATAAATCAGTTCATCAAATATTCTGGCATTCCGGTGTTGAGTCTGGAGAGTGCCACGCTGCATCCCCTCCAGAGTCTGACGGATATCATTACAATTCAGGAGAGTCTGAAAGAAAATAAAACGGCAACTAAATCAAAGCCAAAAATTGTGCTCAGCTGGGCGCCGCATGTTAAAGCGCTCCCGCAATGTGTTGCAAATAGTTTTTCGCAATGGGTAAATGCCTGGGGTGAGGCCGATTTTGTAATTACACATCCGGAAGACTATGAGCTGGACGAAAAATTCACTAAAGGGGCTACTATTATTCACGACCAGGATGAGGCTTTAAAAAGTGCGGATTTTGTGTATGTGAAAAACTGGAGCACTTATAATGACTATGGTAAAATCTATACTAATGATCCGGAATGGATGCTTACTGAAGAAAAATTAAACGTTACGAATCAGGCTAAGGTAATGCATTGCTTACCTGTGAGAAGAAATGTGGAATTAAGCGATGAGGTACTCGACGGACCCAACAGCATTGTTACTGCAGAAGCAGGTAATCGGGTGTGGGCCGCCCAGGCTGTACTTTCTGAAATGTTGCTTGCAATGAGGTAACCCGGTATGGAAAAAGTATATGTTGTAAAAGTGGGCGGTAATATTATTGATGACGATGCAAAACTTCATCAGTTCCTCTACTCTTTTGCAAAACTCAAAGGAAAAAAAATCCTTATCCATGGCGGTGGCAAACTGGCAACCCGCATTGGAGAGGCATTATCAATACCACAGCAACTTGTTGATGGCCGGCGGATCACCGATGCAGAAACCCTAAAGGTGGTTACCATGGTATATGCCGGATACATTAATAAAAATATTGTAGCGATTCTTCAAAGCCATGGACTTTCTGCACTTGGATTAAGCGGGGCCGATGCAAATATTATTCTCGCTCATAAAAGAGAAAATGCGGCTATCGACTATGGCTTTGCCGGTGATATTGATTCTGTCAATTCAAACGCCATAAGTAGTTTTCTTGGAAACGATTTCAGTCTCGTGCTCTCGCCGATAACTCATAACGGGAAGGGACAGTTGCTGAATACGAATGCAGACACAATTGCCTCTGAAATAGCGAGAGCACTGAGTAAGCTATATAGTATCAGCCTGGTTTATTCTTTTGAGAAATCCGGTGTTCTGCTCGATGTGGAAGACGAATCTTCAAGAATACCTCAGATCAATCCGGACTACTACCAGGAACTTAAATCGGAAAACAAAATTTTTGCAGGAATGATTCCCAAACTTGACAATGCATTTAAAGCGCTCGATCAGGGCGTAAGCGAAATAATTATCGGCCCGGCAGAAAACCTAGAAGAATTGATTAACGGTGCTACAGGAACAAAAATCACAGCTATCTAGTTGTCATATTATGTCGGGATCAGATAAATTATATAATGATGCGGTTGAGTTACTGAAAGAACTGATCTCAACACCTTCTTTCAGCAGAGAAGAAGATCAGACTGCTGCTGTAATCTGCAGGTTTTTTGCCTTGCAGAGGGTGGAGCATGAAAGGACAGACAATAATGTATACGCTTTCAATAAACATTTTGATCCTGAGAAACCTAGCTTATTACTTAACTCCCACCACGATACGGTAAAGCCTTCAAAGGGATATACCCTGGATCCATTTTCTCCCATCATAAAAGAAGAAAAAATTTTCGGATTGGGTAGCAATGATGCCGGCGGTTGCCTTGTTTCATTGATCGCCACTTTTATATATTTCTATGAAAAACAAAATCTGAAATACAATCTGATTCTTGCAGCAACTGCAGAAGAAGAAATATCCGGCAGCAATGGTATCGAAGCTTTGCTTATGAAACCATTCTTCCTGGAAAAACTGGAAGGAAAAGAGATCAATGCCGCGATAGTTGGAGAGCCAACGCTCATGCAGATGGCTGTTGCAGAACGGGGATTATTGGTAATAGATGGCGTTGCTCATGGCAAAGCCGGGCACGCTGCCAGAAATGAAGGAATTAATGCCATTGGTATTGCACTTAAAGATATCGAATGGATCAATCAGCATTCATTCAGCAGGGAGTCACTGCTGCTTGGCAAAGTGAAGATGAGTGTTACCGTGATAGAAACTGAAAACAAAGCACATAATGTTGTTCCTGCTGTTTGCAGGTTTGTGATCGACACACGGGTAAATGAATTGTACAGCTTTGAGGAAATTCTTGAAACTTTAAAATCAAATCTGCAATCAGAGATTATTCCGAGAAGTACGCGGTTAAAATCAACCGCCATTTCCCTTGACCATCCTCTGGTAAAAGCCGGGCTTGGTCTTGGCAGAAATTACTATGGCTCCCCTACTACTTCTGATAAAGCCCTGATGAATTTTCCGGCATTAAAAATGGGTCCCGGTGACTCGGCCCGAAGCCATACAGCTGATGAGTATATCTTTCTCAGGGAAATAAAAGAAGGAATTGATTTGTATATTCAGTTGCTGGAGAAACTGATGTAGTTAAAAATACCCCCGATGAAATTATGGAATAAGGAAAATACGGAAACAGCAGCACTGATCGAATCCTTTACCGTTGGCAGAGACAAAGAATTTGATCTTAAGCTTGCCCCCTTCGATGTTAAGGGCTCCATTGCGCATGTAACGATGCTCGGAGAAACCGGTCTGATGGAAAAAGCTGAAGCAGATAAAGCTGTTGATGGATTAAAAAATATTCTAACAGAAATAGAAGCAGGAAATTTCCGGATTGAAGAGGGAGCTGAGGACGTTCATTCGCAGGTGGAATTTTTATTAACTCAACGGATAGGCGAAATCGGAAAAAAAATTCATAGCGGCCGCAGTCGTAATGATCAGGTTGCCGTTGATATCAAATTATATCTCAAGGCTGAAGAGCAGGAAATTAAAACAGAGGTACTCAGGCTTTTTGAACTGCTGATCAGCCAAAGCGAAAAACATAAAAAAATCCTGATACCTGGGTATACCCATCTTCAGATTGCGATGCCTTCATCAATTGGTCTATGGCTGGGGGCTTATGCTGAAAGCCTTGTTGATGATATGGAAATGCTCGCAGCAGCCTGGGCGATCACCAACAAGAATCCATTAGGCAGCGGTGCAGGGTATGGCTCATCTTTTCCACTGAACCGTTCGCGCACGACAGCCTTATTAAATTTTGAAACATTGAACTGGAATGCAGTTTATGCGCAGATGAGCCGTGGCAAAACTGAAAAATTGTTATCGATGGCAATTGCCAGCATAGCGGCAACGCTGTCCAGGCTGGCAATGGATTGTTGTCTCTACCTGAACCAGAATTTCGGATTTATCAGCTTCCCGGAAAACCTGACAACAGGCAGTAGCATTATGCCGCATAAGAAGAATCCGGACGTTTTTGAACTTATCAGAGCAAAATGTAACAGGATACAATCTGTTCCGAATGAACTTACCCTCCTGCTTGTAAATCTGCCATCCGGATATCACCGGGACCTTCAACTTACGAAAGAGATCCTTTTTCCGGCTATTGAAGAATTAAAGTCCTGTCTGAAAATGATGCAATTGATGCTTTCAGAATTAGAGGTAAAAGACAATTTGCTCAACGATGAAAAATACAAATACCTGTTCACAGTAGAGGCTGTTAACAAGCTCGTAAACCAGGGCATTTCTTTCAGGGAAGCTTACAGAACCATCGGCAACCAGGTAAATGAAGGTAATTTTACATTTGATCTTTCTGCCGGACTTAACCACACCCACGAAGGAAGTATTGGCAATTTATGTAATGCGCAAATCCGTAAGGAAATGGAGAAAGCGGCATCAAAATTAGCTGAGGTCTGATATTACCTCCAATTTCGTCTCAGGTCATTTCAGTTTGGTCGCTTGATTTTAAGATATATCCCTTTTACACAGTAGTTTTAACAAAACGATTAACCGTATGATTCGTGTTCAAAAAAGGCTCGTCCGTGCAACAGGCCTGTTATTTATTTCGATGATTGCCATGGCTGTTACATTATCATGGCTGGGTTTTTCCACACAGTTGAATCCCACAGAGGAAGTGAAGACTGACGATAACAGATTCACAAAATCAATCCTCGCCGAGAAATTCAATGAGCCGATGGCTATGACATTTCTACCCGGCAGCAAGGTTTTGATTGTGGAAAGAAAAGGTGCTGTAAAAATTTATGATCCGGCATCTGACACAGTTAAAATAGTTTCTACAATCCCCGTCAACACCCAGTATACAAATAAAAAAGGACAAAAACGGGAAGCGGAAGAAGGCCTGATGGGTGTGATAGTTCATCCGAAATACAAGGAGAATCACTGGATCTATATGTACTATGCTGATCCGAATGACAAGAAGCATGTACTTGCCCGCTGGGAACTCACAAATGATAAACTTATTGAATCATCTAAAAAAGTAATTCTTGAAATTCCTACACAGCGTGAGGAATGCTGCCATACTGGAGGAGGCATGACCTGGGATCCTCAGGGAAATCTTTATCTGACTGTAGGAAATAATACGGTAAACCCGCAATCAGGAACAAGTAATCTGAATGAGTTGCCCGAAATGGAAAATTCAGACGATCAGCGTACAGCAGGAAATACAAATGACCTGCGTGGAAAGATCCTGAGAATTCATCCTGAAAATGATGGCAGCTATACCATTCCCGAAGGAAATCTTTTCCCGAAAGGCACTGATAAAACCAGGCCGGAAATATTTACAATGGGGCACCGGAATCCATGGCGTGTACATGTTGATTCAAAAACAGGTTATGTATACTGGGGTGAAGTTGGTCCCGATGCATCCAATGATTCAGAATTCGGCCCACGTGGATATGATGAATTCAACCAGGCAAAAAAAGCAGGCAATTTCGGCTGGCCCTATTTCCAGGGGGACAATATTCCTTATAACGACTACGACTATGCGACAAAAAAAGCCGGGGGACCATTTGATCCTGCAAAGCCCGTCAATGATTCAAAAAACAATACCGGCTTAAGGGAATTGCCTCCGGCAACAAAAGCATTTATCTGGTATCCCTATGGCATGTCGGAAAAGTTTCCTCTGGTAGGAAGTTCAGGAAGAAGTGCGACGGGCGGACCAGTTTATCATAGATCCGACTATCCCGATGCAGTAAGGCCTTTCCCTGGATATTATGAAAATAAATGGCTGATTGTGGAATTCATGCGCGGATGGATTATGGCTGTTAGCTTTGATGAAAATGGTGATTACAAATCGATGGAACGTTTTCTGCCGGATGAAAATTTCAGTAGCGCAATCGATATGGATTTTTCACCCGAAGGAGATTTATATGTTCTTGAGTATGGCACTGCATGGTTCCGTGGAAATGATAACGCCCGCCTGGTAAAAATTACCTACCAGGCAGGTAACCGCAACCCGGTCGCCAGAATTTCAGCTGTTAAAACAAAAGGTGCAGTGCCGATGAAACTTCAGTTATCACCTGACCAGTCCATCGATGCAGACGGCGATTCACTTACCTATAAATGGAAGATTACCGGTACCGGATACTCGAAATCATTCAGTCAGAAAAGCCCTGCAGTAACACTTGATAAAGCAGGAAACTATAAAGTTACTCTTACTGCTACGGATAGTCACGGGGCACAGTCATCAGAAACAATTTCTGTTCTTGCAGGCAATGAAGAACCTGTGGTGAAATTCAAAATGGTCAACGGCAATGAAACTTTTTATTTCCCTAAAGACACCATTAAGTACCAGGTACAGGTGAAGGACAAAGAAGATGGTTCACTTGCAGCAGGACAGATCAAACCTGCACAGGTTGCTGTAACCATCGACTATCTCCCCATCGGATACGATCTTATTGAATCATCCCAATCGCATCGTTCAGCAGATGTTCAGGCTTTCACTTCTACAGGTCAGATCCTGATCACTCAGAATGATTGCAAGGCCTGCCATACTATGGACAAAAAATCCATCGGACCAGCCTATATGCAGGTAGCACAGAAATATAAAGGCAAACCTGAGGTAACAGATAAACTGGCTTCAAAAATCATTAATGGTGGTGTGGGCGTTTGGGGCGATCATGCCATGAGTGCGCATCCGAATATTTCAAAAAATGACGCTAAATATATCGTTGAATATATCCTGAGTCTTGCAGAGAAAAAAACCTTCCCTTCACTTCCTGTAAAAGGCAGTTACCCGGTTGTGTATCCTAACGGGGCAAAAGATAAAGGATCTTTTGTATTGCGTGCGGCCTACCGTGATCGCGGCAAAGGAAGTAGTCCGGCAATCATTGGAGAGGATGTATATATTCTTCGTTTCCCGGTTCTGGATCCTGAAAAAGCGGAATTCAAAAAAGGTGTGAGTTTGCAAACTACTTTGTTCCACGCGACCTATATACAGGGCGACTCGTCTTATCTCGGCTATCAGGATATAGATCTGACCGGTATAGGACAGATCGTGATAGGTGTTACTGCTGCGCCAAGGATTAATGCAGCCGGCGCTGTAATTGAGATCAGGCTGGGGTCACCAACCGGACAATTACTTGCAACAACAAGTGCAGTTGCAGTGCAGGAAAAACGGGATAGCAAGACCGTAGATATCCCTGCAACAACCGGAAAGCATGATATCTATTTCGTTTTCAGAAATGATAAAGCCTTACCTGCACAGTTCCTTGTTCAGGCTTCCTCGTTTGAGTTCAAACATCTGAAATCCATCGCTGCTATTACTAAAAACTAAATCAAACAGGATGTCCAGAAGAAAATTTATCCGCAATACGGGTTTTGCAACATTGGGTGGGCTGATGCTCCCAGGCTTAAAGCAATTGCAGGCTCTGTCTTTTGCATCAAATTATAAATATGGTCTGCAGCTTTTTACTTTTTTCACAACTATGGATCAGGATGTGGAAGGAACGCTGAAAAAAATTGCAGACCTCGGATATACAGAGATTGAATCGGCGTTTAGCCGTAAAGGTGGTTACTATGGTAAAACAGCAAAGGAATTTGCAGCGATGCTGAAGGGAATGGGTCTGAACTGGAAATCACATCATGTAACGGGCGCGCCTTATGTTCGTCCGGCAAATGCCAAACCAATGCTCGACGCTAATGGAAAAGAGATCGTGATCCCACCAATGAAAAATCTTCGCGACAATCATGAAGAATTGATCCATGACCTGGCTGAAGCCGGAGTTCCTTACCTGGTATGCGCCAGCACTCCCGTGAAAACTGCTGAAGAAGTAAAGAGCTCTGCTGAAACAATGCACAAATCAGGGCTGGCTGCAAAAAAGGCCGGCATCACTCTTTGTTTTCACAACCATGAAGCAGAGTTCAAAACTGTAGAAAATGTTGTGCCTTATGATGAATTTCTGAAGCTGCCTGCAGATGTTCTTAAATTTGAACTGGACCTGGGCTGGGCAACCAAGGCCGGAGTGAATCCTGTTGATTTATTTAAGAAACACCCGGGACGTTTCCCTTTATGGCATGTAAAAGATATTGACGCCAGTGGTAAGCCTTGTCCCGTCGGGCAGGGTACCGTGGATTTCAAACCCATATTTGCAGCTGCAAAAGAATCAGGACTAAAACAGTTTTTTGTAGAGCATGATATGCCTGCAGATGCAATTGCAAGCATTACTGCCAGCAAGGTCTATCTTGATAAATTGCTGGGATAAAAAACGTTAAACGTTCAACGTTCAACCGTTCCTACGGAACTGAAAAACCCATTTGTATTTGGCTGTTTACTTCGGACTTCGGCCTTCGTACCTCGAACTTCCTACCCAGGGTTGAAACCCTGCGCTATAAAATCATCGTTCCTACGGAACTGAAAAACAAAATTGTATTGGCTGTTCATCCATCCCCAGGGCTTACGCCCTGCGCTACAAAATTCACCGTTCCTACGAAACTGAAAAAACCCATTTGTATTTGGCTGTTTACTTCGGCCTTCGGCCTTCGTACCTCGTACTTCCTACCCAGGGCTTACGCCCTGCGATACAAAATTCACCGTTCCTACGGAACTGAAAAACCGTACCTGTATTGGCTGTTGATTTCTCCCTGCATACCTCGTGTCCCAGGGCTGGCGCCCTGCGCTACAATATGGTTCGTGCCATAGGCACTTTATAGTTATTAGTGCAAAGCAATTCAGACATTGTATTTGGCTGTTTACTTCTTACCTCGTACTTCGGACTTCAAAGGCTGTTTACTTCGTACTTCGAACTTCGAACTTCGGACTTCCTCAGAGGCTCATCATCTCCTTAAACTTCACAGCCTGTCTGCGGCTCACTTCAATCTTTTCACCGCCTTTTATTTCAAGCAGCAGTCCGCCATTAAAATAAGGCTCCACTTTTTCGATCATGCGCAGGTTTACAATATGCTTGCGGTTGGCACGGAAGAAGATCTTTTCATCGAGTCGTTCTTCAAGTGCATTCAGCGATTTTAAGATTAATGGTTTGTTGGAACCGAAAAACACTTTGGCATAGTTGCCAACGGACTCGAATAAACGAATATCTGTGAGTTTCACAAACCAGCAGCGTTCCCCGTCTTTAACAAATACCTGGTCGTATTCACCGAGAGGACCACGGGCAACATGACTGATTTCATCATCCTCTCCTTCTTTTTCATCAATATGCTCCAGCTTCTGAATAGCGTCAGACAATCTTTTTGGTTCCACTGGTTTCAGAAGATAATCGAGTGCATTCACTTCAAAAGCGCGAAGTGCATACTCGTCATAGGCTGTAGTGAAAATAACATGTGGTGCTCTCTCCAGTTCCGCCAGCATTTCGAAGCCTGTTTTACCAGGCATCTGTATATCCAGAAAAATAAGATCAGGATTAAATTCACCAATTCTCTGAATTCCTTCTGATGCATTCGCTGCTTCTGCCACAACTTCAATTTCAGGATAATCACTCAGAAGTTTTTTTAACTCGTTGCGTGCCAGTCTCTCATCATCGATAATAACTGCTTTTTTTACCATATAGCTACAATTGATAAATAATATTATTGTACGGGAATACTTACTTTGGCCTCCACAAGATTGTTGGGAGTATCATGAATTTCGAAACGGGCGGTATTGCCGAAAAGCAGTCCAAGTCTGCTCGCCGTACTATGTAAACCAAAACCGCCTTTATTCATACCGCCATTGAGTTTGCCGGTATTCTGAACAATCAGCTCGTGATTGTTACCTCTGAAATCTGAAATAATTTTTACAATTCCGCCGTCTTCGTATTTGCTGATACCATGCTTGATGGCATTTTCAACCAGTGTCTGTAACATCATCGGCGGTACCGGCTGGCTAAGGGTATCCTCATCAATTTCATACTGCACTTTAAGCCTGTCTTCAAAACGGATATGTTCAAGAGCGAGATAGTCTTTTACAATATTCAATTCTCTTTCAAGCGGCACAGTTTCCTGGTTTTCGGATTGCATGCTGCTGCGGAGAATATTACTGAGTTCGGTTATGGCATCCCGTGCCCTGGATGGGTTTTCGTCGATCAGGGCCCGGATGCTATTGAGCGCATTGAAAATGAAATGCGGATTGATATGGGATTTTATCGTTTTCAGCTCCAGTTCTTTTACCAGGGTCTGCAATTTTAATGTGTCGAACTGCTGGTTACGGGATTTATCGATATAATGGTAAATGAAATAAATACAATTCCACATGAAGAGATAAACAAAAGCATAGAAGGAATGACTAATCACCATTTCCGTAGCAGTCAATTCGTTTTCCTGTTCGATGCGGATATCAAAGCTGCTGGTGAGCAGGGTATCCAGAAAGCCAACCACGGTCGCAAAAAATAAGGTAATTAGTATAAACCCAACGATCTGTTCATTCAGCGTACGCTGCAGAATTTTTGTACGCTTGATAA
The DNA here is from genome assembly GCA_015654495.1 of Chitinophagales bacterium. Lineage (GTDB taxonomy): Bacteria > Bacteroidota > Bacteroidia > Chitinophagales > Chitinophagaceae > Pollutibacter. The sequence continues at coordinate 1,903 of JAATGW010000390.1, read as the reverse complement.
CATCGCGCATGATATGGGAGAAAATAAGGCCTATCGCAACAAACGTAATCAGCCTCCCGATGAAGTCTGTATTATACCTGTCGAAAGTGATTGCGAAGAAGGTGTTGGTGATGATGAACATCCCCCAACCAATAGCCTGAAAAACCCAATAATTGGGTATCCTGTTCAGGAATCCTGACATGGTGTGTGCTTGAACATGATCAAAACTAATCTTTTGCCTCCGGTAAGTTAATGCTTTTGTACTAATGGCGAAATAGTCGGATAGATGTTCAACGTTGAACGTTCAACGTTGAACGTTTAACGGAAACGTAAAATCAGTGCTATGCACTAATTTATTTTCCAAGTTTATACATAATATTCTGGGTTTAAGCTCTTTACATTTTCGACCAGTTTGCGTTATACAACAAAACGGCTGATTTTCTGTTATAATTACCTGGAAATTAGCTTCCGGAGAAACGGACTCAACCCTGTTTTTTTGATACTTTTACAATTGATTCTACCAGTATATGGAAATACAGGCCGGACCCTTACTTCAGCAGATAGACAGTCCTGCTGACCTGAGGAAATTAGACCGTGAACAATTGCATCAGCTGAGCGATGAGCTCCGCCAGTTCATTATTGACGTCGTGAGTGTTCATGGCGGCCATTTCGGAGCCAGCCTTGGCGTAGTGGAACTCAGTGTTGCACTCCATTATGTGTTTAATACCCCATACGATCAACTGGTCTGGGATGTAGGCCACCAGGCATACGGTCATAAAATACTAACGGGCAGAAGGGATCAGTTTATTACCAACAGAAAATACAAAGGATTAAGTGGCTTCCCGAAAAGAAGCGAAAGTGAATATGATACTTTTGGTGTCGGGCATTCATCTACTTCCATTTCAGCTGCATTGGGTATGGCCCTGGCCGCGAAATACAAGGGCGAACGTGATCGCAAAGCGATTGCAGTTATCGGCGATGGTTCAATGACCGCAGGAATGGCATTTGAAGCGATGAATCATGCCGGGGTTTCCGATTCAGATCTGCTGATCGTTCTGAACGACAATTGCATGAGTATCGATCCGAATGTAGGTGCTTTAAAGGAATACCTGACGGATATTACCACATCTCATACCTATAACAAATTCAAAGATGATATCTGGAATGTGCTGGGAAAATTGCCCGGAAAGAAATTTTCCAGGGAAATCGCCAGTAAACTCGATCATAGTCTGAAAAGCTTCCTGAATAAAAGCAGTAACCTTTTTGAGGCGATGAAATTGCGGTATTTCGGACCTATCGACGGTCATAATATTACAAAACTGGTTGACACGCTAAATGACCTGAAAGATATTCCCGGCCCCAAAATCCTCCACATTCTAACAGTGAAGGGTAAGGGCTATGAACTTGCTGAGAAAGATCAGACCAAGTGGCATGCGCCAGGTTTGTTCGACAAGGTTACCGGAGAAATCTTTAAGAAAAAATTTGAAACTCCCCAGCCGCCGAAATACCAGGACGTTTTCGGGTATACTATGATTGAACTGGCTGAGAAAAACGATAAGATTTTCGGAATAACACCAGCAATGCCGTCGGGTTCATCGCTTAAGTTCATGATGGAAAAAATGCCGGATCGTGCAATTGACGTAGGCATCTGCGAACAGCATGCGGTAACCTTAAGTACAGGCCTGGCAACCCAGGGTTTAAGGGTATTCTGTAATATCTATTCTTCATTTATGCAACGTGCCTATGACCAGGTTGTGCATGATGCTGCTATACAGAAACTCCCGGTTGTTTTTTGTCTTGATCGTGGTGGCCTCGTAGGTGAGGATGGGCCGACACACCATGGAGCTTACGATATTGCCTACATGCGTTGTATACCGAATATGATTGTGAGTTCCCCGATGAATGAGGCAGAACTCAGGGACCT
>JAATGW010000193.1 GCA_015654495.1 Chitinophagales bacterium | reverse complement strand
GTTTTGCCATTGCTGTTGTTGACCCGGAATCCCAATCCCCAGGAAGTTTTCCAATCCGGATCCATAAACTGAACATTATGCATCGTGCGCAATGTGGAAGATTTCAGAATTTCAAATCCGTCTTTTTGCAATAACCTGAACTGCCATGAAGCAAAACGGCAAAGATCACCTACTGTTGAAGAATATCCGGCGGCAGGTGCAATTCCCTTTGCCTGAAAAAAAGGCATCCTGTCCCGGCTGCCGTCGCGGTGAAGACTGCTATAACCTTTTGCCATAGCCGAACCCCACAATTTTTCAGGCAGATAAGGCAGGGTCGTAGTCAGCCTTAATGGCTCAAGAATATTTTTTAAAACATACTCATCATAAGGCATCTTTGAAATATGAGCAACGATTTCACCAAGGATGGTTATACCAAGATTGCTATATTGAAAATACCTGCTTGCAGGATACACTGTTTTCTGAGTTTTCAGTTTTTCATTTACCTGCTGCTCCGTTGGAAATACAAAGTCAGGAGAACTCCAGTAGGGATAGTCTGAATCGCGGGGGATTCCACTTGAGTGAGTCAGAACAGATCTGATTGTGATCGGCCCCCCACCAGGATATTGTTGCTGAAGATTAAATGAAGGTAAAACAGCTGACACCGAATCGTCCAGGTGAAGTTTTCCCTGCTCAACCAGTTGCATAATTGCTACAGCAGTAAATAATTTTGAAATCGAACAGATACTGAAAATAGTTTCAGCTTTCATTGGGATTTTTTTATCGATATCAGCAAATCCAAATCCTTTGCTGTATATAATTTCCTGGTCTTTAACCAAAGCAACCGAGATACCGGGCAAGCGATCAAAATCTTTAGAGCCATCTATCCAGACATCAAGCAGGTTTATAAGATCCGTATAGTTACGGCTACTATTGCTTTGCGCCGGTAATTGAACACCGGAGAATAACAGCACAATCAAAAACAAAAATTTTCTCATAAAACTGATTTTCAAACAGGGAGATCTGAATAGCCTTTCGATTGAATTAGCTGAAAATATATCAGGAAAAATATTTAATCAATGGCGAAGTACAACCGGATTGAAAGGAAGTCGTCCAAAATAAGCCTATCGCATCAGCGGCAGAAAAACAAGTCTTAACTAAATATAAGGATTCTGGCCAATTAAATCAGAAACTGAGAATTGAATTCGCAAATAAATCCTGGCATTTTATTCTGCTTCCGGATACGACCATGCGCTTTCCCAACCTTCAACAGATTCAGCATAGCTAAAGAGATCGGCATAAAACGGAAATTTTGTAAGGGTTGCACCATCCCCGATAACGATAAGTTTTTTTCGCGCTCTTGTCATGGCAACATTCATTCTTCTTAATTCTGAAAGAAAGCCGATTCTTCCATCGGCATTACTCCGGGCAAGGCTGATATAGACAATATCACGCTCCTGCCCCTGAAAACTGTCAATGGTATTTATCGAAACCGAGCCTCGGTGATTTTTAAAGATCGAATTGTTTGCCAGCTTTTCCCGAAGCTCTTCCACCTGCCTTTTATAAGGTGAAATAATGGCAATCTCAGGAAATGACGCGCCGGCATTGTACTGAAATAAGTTGGCAATTGTGAAAGCCAGGTGCCTGACGAGCAATGACGCCTCTTCAGGATTATAGGTGCTGCCTGCTTCCTGTTTTTCCTCATATCCGCAACCGGCAGTATCTACAAGCTGAAACGGAATATCACCAGGAAATAGTAGACGTTCAGCGACTGCCTGATTTGCCTTTAATTTATCATTATAAAATTCCCTTGAAGAGAAACGCATAATTGTTTCATTCATCCGGTATTGTTCTTCAAGCATGATCACCGCTTCCGGAAACCTGCCAACCAGTTTTTCCATCAAGGTAATTGCAAGACCCTCCCTGCTGTTTGATTCGGATTTCAGCACTGGCGGTAACTGTTGATGGTCGCCCGCCATAACCAGTTTTTTTGCTTTCAAAGCAGGGATCCATGCAGCAGGCTCTATCGCCTGACCCGCTTCGTCAGTAATAACAGTATGGAATACCCGATCCTGCAATGCCATATTATTTGCACCAACAAGCGTTGCCGTAATTACCATACTCTTGCCCAGCAGATCATCAATGATGTATTGTTCTGTTTTGAAAGCTTCATTCAGGATTGCCCTGGCTTCATCAAATAATGCTTTTCGTTGCTCACGTTCTGCCTTTCCAAAACTCCTTTTGTATTTATGCGCCATATCACGGAACTCCACTGCTCTTTTTTTCATCTTCCGGATTTCTTTGTACATCGGATGGGAACTGATTCGCTGATCCAGTGTAGTTGATTGCATTTTTTCAGAAACCCGCGCAGGATTGCCGATCCGTATTACTGTTATTCCGGCTTCCGCAATTTTCTCTGTCAACAGGTCAACTGCTGCATTGCTTGGCGCTGTTACAAGAATCTGATGAGGGGAAAGCGCAAGCATGGCTTTGATTGCATGCACCAATACGGTTGTTTTTCCTGTTCCCGGAGGTCCATGAATAATGGCCAGGTCTTCAGCCGCCAGGATCCTGTTGACGGCTTCATGCTGCAGTTCGTTTAAAAGATCCAGGCGGACTGCTTCTGCTTTCTTGTTAAATGCCGGCTGTTGTAAACCGGATAAAACGCGCACGAGTTTGCCCTCTTCTTTTTTTTCTGATAAGGAAGCAGCCCGTTGAAGGGCTTTGCGCATTTCATTATAACTGTTGTCATCAAAAAGCAAATCAACGCCCAGTTTACCATCCCTTGACCAATCCGGCAACTCTTCTTCGTGGGTAGAAAGCTTCAACCTGTCGCCGCCCTGCCAGCTGATGATGCCTTCAATAAAATTTTCTTCCGCGTTGTGATTGGAAAACAAACGGGCAGGCACACCTGCCCTCAACTGGTGTATAATCTCCTGGTGAGTTGTTCTTTCAAGTTCTATGGTGAGATAGTCACCTCTTCCCGGAACCTGATCCCTTATTGCGACAGGATACCAGCAGATACCTTCTGCACGTCGGGTCTGTACCGAAACTCCTTTTGACAATTCTTCATATGCCTGCCTGTCTGCTTCCTGTTCTGCTTTTAATAAATCCTGAAGGCGACTGAAATATTCCATGTAGCGAAGATAAACAGGTTCAACGTTCAACGTTGAACGCTTAAAGTTGAACCTTCATCAAAATCTTCATCATTACTTTTTCATTTTTCAGCAATCCGCTTCTGGTATTTGTATCCTTACAATTAAGTTTAGTAATAAATGGGAAAAGTTTTTTTTCCTGGTACAATTCAATCAGTTTCGGATGAACATAATATTTTCTGCAGATGGTTCTGGAATTTCCCAATTTTGAACTGACCTCTTCCAGAACCTTTACAATTTTTTGTTTTAAGTCGGATTCCGAAACAGCCTCTCCGGCACAACAAAAGGATTGCAATGCTTCCACGCTGGCCGTCCAGGTTCTGAAATCTTTTGCAGAAAAATCTCCGCCGCTCGCATTTCTTATATAATTATTTACCATTCCCGAATCAATGGACTTTCGGTTTCCTTCCTGGTCATAATATTGAAATAATTCTTTCCCCGGAATGTCCCGGCATTTCCGGATTATGCGAACGAGTTTTTTATTTTTCAATCTCAGCCTGTGAGAAACTCCTTTCTTCCCTCTGAAAACCAGTTCTGCTTTATCACCATTCAATTGTACATGCTGATCCTTCAGTGTTGTGAGACCATAGGATCCATACATCTTTTCATATCCTGAGTTACCAATCCGGATTGCTGTTTCCTCCATCGTTGAAATGGCTGCTGCGATTACTTTTTCAGAATTCATTTCTTTCTGAAGCAGGTCTTTATGGATCTTCTTTCGTAGCAAGGGAAGTACTTTTCCAAATTCTACAAGCCGGTGAAATTTTGTGTCGTTACGCAGTTTATTCCAGTCCGCATGATAGCGGTATTGCTTGCGACCATTCAGGTCTTTACCGGTTGCCTGTATATGACCATGGGCATCCGCGCATATCCACACGTCAGACCAGGAAGGCGGAATAGCGAGCTTTCTGATACGCGCGAGCTCATCTGAATCAGAAATGTTCCG
>JAATGW010000017.1 GCA_015654495.1 Chitinophagales bacterium | reverse complement strand
TCTCCGCTTCCCTGCTCTGATGCGTTTACTGTAAACGCTTTCCATTCTTTTGTCGTTATTTTCGTACGCCACAATTATTGGTTTTGTTTGTTTTGACAATCACTAAGACGGACAAAGATAAAATTGTTTTTGAATTGTCAAAATTTAGCTGACAAATTATTACAACACATTACAATCGTCGCTAATCCGCTACTGGTCAGTTTTTCGCGGGATTCTCGGATTCCTGGTTTTGATGGAAAAGGTCGGCATAAAATCCATTCAACGCCATCAGCTGATGATGATTACCTTCTTCTGCAATCATCCCATCTTCCAGAACTATGATCCTGTCGAAATCAGATAAAGAAAAAACGCGATGTGTGATTATGATCGCTGTTTTATCCTGCAGAAAATCATGCAGATTATGCAGGATCATTTTTTCGGTCCGGGCATCCACAGCACTCAGGCAATCATCAAACATCAACACATCTGCCTTTTTGGAAATCGCTCTGGCTATGGAAAGCCGCTGTTTCTGACCGCCGCTGAGCGTAACGCCTCTTTCACCGATTATCGTTTGATAACCACTGCTGAAAGTATCAATCTCCCTGTCTACCACGGCCTGTTTTGCTGCGATTTCAATCTCCGTTTTCGCGGTATTGAAATCGCTGAAACTGATATTATTTGCTACGCTGTCGCTGAAAAGGAAAACATCCTGAGGCACATAACTGATATTCTCCCGCAGGGCTCCCAGGTCTGCCTCCCTGATATCAGTTCCGTTTATCAGTACCTGACCTGATCCGGGATCGTACATACGGAGGAGCAATTGTGCAATGGTTGTTTTGCCGCTCCCGGTCCGCCCCACAATCACCACCTTCTCCCCTCTGCTTACTCTCAGGTTGAAATTACTCAATGCCGTAATCCCGGTGTGTGGATAAGTGAAACTAACATCCCTGAATTCAATTTCATCAACTTTGGAAATCTTTACCGCATTTTTTCGGTTACGGATTGCAGGTACTGTGTGTAGGAATTCATTCAGCCTTTTCTGGGAAGCGCTTGCACGCTGGATCATGCTGGCAACCCAGCCGATTGCGCTCACAGGAAAGGTGAGCATGTTTATATATACTACAAATTCTGCGATTGTTCCGGGTGAAATTTTATGATTCATCTGATAAATACCACCGATAAAAATGGTTATGAGCGTGCTCAATCCGATCAATAAACCGATCGACGGGAAATAAATAGCCTCTATGCGCGCCAGATTAACAGCACTCTGGCGGTAGGCTTCACTGTTAGTGCGGAAAAAACCAAGCATCGCATTTTCCTGCACAAACGATTTGATTACCCTGATACCGGAATAGGATTCCTGTGCATTCGTGGTGAGATCGCTAAGTTGTGACTGTATCTGTTCGCTTTTGCGGTTGATCAGATTATTTACATAATAAATAGCAAAGGCCAGCACCGGTAAAGGCGAAAGAACATATAATGATAGCTCCACATCTTTGCGGAGCATATAAAAAAGGCTGAGGGCTATTAGTGTGATCAGGTTGCAGAGATACATAATAGCAGGACCCACATACATACGCACCCGGCTCACATCTTCTGCCATCCTGCTCATGAGATCACCCGTACTATGTACTTTATAAAATTGGGTATCCAGTTCCTGGTAATGTTTATACACTTCATTTTTCTGATCGAATTCAATGTGCCGGCTCATCACTATGAGTGTTTGCCGCATCAGGAACATGAAGAAGCCACGCAGCAGGGCCGAAGCCAGCAGAAGTATTCCACAGAAAAGGATCAGCCGGGAAAATGAAATATCCGCAGCTTCGAAGATGTTGATGAACCAGTGTACCAGGGGATCATAAAATGTTTTTCCAATAGTAGTATCTGTTGAAAGCCCCTTCATTACAGAAAGCTGATGCTGGACTTTATCAACTACATACCCGGTAAGCTGGGGAGCCAGGATGCCGAAATAGTTGGAAATGATCACAAACAGAATCCCTAACACCAATCGTTTTCTATACTTCCAGAAATACTTATTCAGTGCCCGCAGATGTTTCATGGGAGCACAAATTTAAGGATTAGGAACCAGAAGCTGGTTGCTGGGTGCCGGTTGCTGGTTACCGGAAGCTGGTTACTGGTTGTTCCCCCTGGTGTCGGGCAGGCTTTTGCCTTTTTCGTGCCGTTACTAGGTTATACGTTCTACGTTCAACGTTCAACGTTATACGTTTTACGTTTTACGTTATTCGGTGCTATCACCAAAAATGAAAGCCTCACCGGAATCCACACTAACCCCTCCACACTGGCTGTTCTCTTTTGCCTTTTGCATCTTGCACCTTGACTCTTGAGTCACGTAGGACTTCGAACTTCACAGAATTG
>JAATGW010000702.1 GCA_015654495.1 Chitinophagales bacterium | reverse complement strand
TAGTATCCCATTTCGGTTATGACTTTCGACTCAATCAAACTCGTAATGATCGAATAGGAATTTACCTTGACCGCAAATGCATCCTTAAGATACTCATCACCGAAATTCTCCTTAAGTACCTTTACAAGCGCCTTATCATTTTTCCAAATTTCGGTACTACTTTCATTTACCACTCCAGCCAACAAAACCGTAGATCTCATACAAAAAAGAGAATACGCATAATAGAAACTGTATAATTTTTCTCCAATATACGGTCTGAGTTTATCAATGGAATATTTCTGCTTTCCAACTTCTAATGATATAGCTGGATACTCCTTTTTAATCTTATTTAGATATCCATTTTTAATTTGAACCCCCTTTGAACTTGAATCGCCAGCAAGGCTGACAATTTCCTCGTCAAGAAGAAAGGAATACAAAAACTCTGTTCCGTAATTCAACTCTTTAATCCGAATAATGTGGCTCCAATACTCGTCAAATGAGGAAACTTGCCTTTGCAGAAACAAACCTGTCGAAGTGAAATGGTTGGCTAAGATTTTAGATACTGCATCATTTTGCCTTTCAATATTTCCCTGAAGCTGAGCAATCATCTTTGCATTAACTTGCTCCCAATTGCTTTTTAATTTATTGAACAATAAATTACCTAAATAAGTGCAGATTGCTACAAGTATTACTGTCCACCCACCAAATAACAAAACTATCTCTCGAATTGTTGTCATAAAATTTTTGGCTAACGCCACGGCCTTGCGCAGTACGGGAATTCATGTTCCTTCTGCCCGGGACTTCAGCCGAGTAAAGTTATGTTGTCGATGTTATATTTCAAAGCCAATCCATGTTACAGCCACTCATACGTGTTGATGCCGATCAGGATTTATTCGTCAGTCCTTATTGTACAAGGATGCTGTTGTGTGTTCGCTTATTTTTCATTTTTTGCAAAGTTATCTTTCAAGTCATTCGCCTCGAGCAGTTGCATTTTTTCTGCTCTAGATGCGAATTCCGATGTCATTTTTTCTAAAAAACTTGAACAGCTATAATTTAAAAGATCCACGTTTTTTAAAGCACTTACAATCTTTGATGTGTCAACCTTTGAAGCCATAACTTTTTTATGAGTTAATACGAATTTATAATGTAAGCTATGAGGATCATTTGGTCTAGCATCATCATTATAGTCAAGAAATATGTCGGCAGTACCTTCATTAACGAGAAGCCTCAATTTGTTCCGATTTCGATAGTAATTTATATTCCAAATTTTCACAACATCAAAATACTCCTTTTCAATTCTGTCTATCCTTTCTTTGTCCCCATCAGAAATTGCCCATACAAACCTTTGAATAAAGAAAAGTCTTTTGCCAATCAGCTCAGACAATTCATCAAGAAACTTTGTTCCATCATCATATTTCTTTTTATAAAGATCTAAATAAGCTTGTCTTATCCAGCTTCTTTTTTGAAAAAAATATGTCAAAATTCCACCTGCGATAGTTGTTAACACGAAACCGATTGCAAGGAGAAACAAATTAGGTAGGAAATCATCCATTTGCATAACACTTTGTTTGAAGCGATGAACAACGGCCGGCGGCTTGATGATGTGGCGGTTTCCGTGATACTTTCGCCCGAGTCGTTGCTGAATAACCTATAAAAATGATAATAGGAACTTTAGCTACGATTTTGTCGTCAGCCTGAGCGAAAGCCAATCGCGATCAAAAAGAGGAATTTTTGGTCGCCTCCACTACAACACCAAACTGGCATGTTGTTGGCTTATTTTGGAAAGTTGCTTTTTATTAGGTCGGTTACTAAATTTATACCAATTTTAGTAGCAGTGTCAAGAAGCCATTTACCTCCACTCTTTAGAAATTTAATAACGCCACCAACATTTTTTTTCTCTGCCTCTTGTTTTGCCTCTTCAACATTTTCAAGAATCATTTCTTTGAATGGTATGTCTGGCTCGTTTTCAATATGTCTTTTTAGACGAGCAAGTTCTTCAACAAGTTTAGAATAATCAGTGTCACTAGGGATGTTGTAGTTTTGTTGTAGAAATTGATTGTTTTCTGCCGTGGCATTTTCGCCCACAGCTCCAATCTGCGAGTTTGTAAATTTGTTTTTCATAAATTCTAAATTTTGTGAGTATAAATTTTCAATAAAAACTAATGCTTTTTGTTCAACTTGGGGTCTAAAGTCAATTTGCTTTATACGTTTAACTAATGTCTCATAATCTCCTGGCTGAAATTGATAGAATATTTCCTTGAAGTACTCAATTGAGTTTTTTACCCCTATTTTTTCTTCAACTTTGTTTCTTTGTTTTAAGATTGACGTAATTGCATTACTGATATAATATTGTAATCTACTGGAATCAGTTGATTTTTCTTTTACTTGTAATTTGCCATTGGAAATGTCGGACAACACAAAATTTAAGCATTCAAATTCAGCATGAATTCTTAGTATGCTTATTCTTAGATTCCTATTTAGTTCAATAAGAGAAGAAGAAGTGACTTTCTGATGTATCCATATCTTATATGGACTGTTATTATAATTTTGCCAATAGCTGAATAATTTAAATGGGAAAGTTTCATTTTTTGTAACATGTTTTACTTGCTGCCATTTGTTAGCGAATGTTTCACGACCATCTAACAAGAAATATATTTGAGGTGTACAGAATTTAATAAATTGGCTGTCTTGTTTTATATCGTGAGTTCCATTTTTCGTAGTGGTGATAATATGAAAAGCTTTTAAATCCTTTATAAAATTTCGGAATTTTGAATCAATAGATTTATAATTAGTGCTGCGTATTGATATCTTACAGTTTAAAAGCTTATCAATGATTTGCTCCAAAATATCTTTAGTAATAGCTTCTAGATAGCCAGTTATTTTAAAAACAAAAACATACTTAGAGAGAACGCCGCCATCGGATGTGAACTGATGTTTTGAAATGTTTTTTATTTTTAAATGAAAGTGATTAATTTCAAAATTACTAATCCTAATGCCTTTATTTATTTTGCATATATAGTTTTCTCCAATCCAATTATCCAAGCCACCTTTTTTTCGCTCGATTATTTGACCAGACCCTTTGACAAATTCTTTATAAGGGTACGGGGATGGCCAAGAAGGTTTTTTTAATAATGGAGTGACTCCTTCGATGAAAGGTCTTGAGTCTGCAAGTGAATATTGTACGAAAATTAGCATAAAAAAACTCAAAGTGGCTAACGACTTTGAGTTTGAGAATTAACTCAGTCTTTACATCTGAGCTGTTAACTCAGCATTCCATTCTGGATAATTAATCCATTGGAGCAGTCGCTGTTGCGACATGATTTGACTTGTCAAATCCTTCGACTTTGTGATGGGTCCTATGCCCACATGTTGATACAACATGCGGTAAAGGTATTAAAAGTCTTTACATACTCAAAACTATAACCCGTTCAATAATTAATATGGTGCCGAATATAATTAACTATGACGAATAAATATACACACTTTCTCCGCGAATTCAATATGAGGATAAACGCTTATCGTCTATTAAAAACGATTAAAATCCTTCCCTTCCGCCGGCCAGCTCAGTTAGTTTCAGCGGCACCCATTTGAACTTACTATATCCAGGGCCCAGAGAATAATTGCAGCATTCGAATAAACAATAGATCTAAACATCTCTACATCCGAATAAATCCAATACCCGTGAACAGAGATTTTTTCACCGGACAGGTTTTGCCTTCATCATAAATCATAAAGGCCGTAATGTTGCAACTGTGTCAGTCATCCAGGAATTCCGAAAGAACTTCCAAATTTTAAATTTCAAAGGCTAATAAGGCTTTTGACGATCTTCTGAAAACACCCTTTTAAGAAAAGTTTGCAAGCAATTTTGAATACAAGTCCACGTAAGACCTGCTAATTGGAATGTCCGATAGCAACAGAATGATAAAGTCTGCATTCAACTTCCTACCTGTCTACTATTCCACACAATAGCAGCGACATAATTCTATTTCGCCAACTCATCCGACCTCACCTGAAACTTAAACACTTTACTCGGAGTACCTTTTCCACCTTCCATATGAAAAGGTGCCCTTGTGCTGATGGTGGCCCAGATTCCCCGGCCTTTCCATCCGGCATCAGGATTGTCAATCCGTCCGTCCATCCACTTGGTATAAAAACCCAACGGGTAAGGTACACGCATCACCACCCACTTCCCATCCTTCAATGCCAGGAGGGCTTCTGATTTATTACCCGTGTTGATAGGCGTATTTTCTCCCAATCCCGATGCGTTGAACTGGTCTACCCAGGTATAATAGCTGGACTCCGCACTGCCTGGAATATTCAGACCTTTGAATTGCGGAAGTGGCTCGGTGTAAAAGGTCCAGCCCTCCCGGCAATGTTGTCCCGTGGCTGTTGGTCCGTTCCGTACTTTGCATTTTTTGGGATCGAAGCTGGCGGGTGTCCACTGGCCAGCGCCACCCAGGCTACGTCGTTACGATCTACATCCATGCCCCGCGGAGAAAATCCTTCAACCGGCTCACCCTTTTCATTTAATGGAAGCTCAACATATTCTGCAAGCGCCGTTTCGTTAGGATTATTTCCTGGATTCAACCGGACCTCGATCCCCATACAGAACCATCAGGCGCAGGCGAACACGCATATAAACCTTTGGCAATTCTCTTATCCTTCTTTGGTTCAGTTGGTGCACCAGGCTCAGTGTAAACATCGCGCCTGCCACGCCATTGAAATCAAGAAGAATCGGAGTCCATCCCTGGGCTGCTTTTTCATCCCCGGTCTCCAGCCATTTTTTCGTGTCAAACCAACCGATCACCTGTCCGCCACCGCTGGTCCAAAGCGTGTTGTTAGCATCTTCAGCAAACATGAGGTGATGCGTGCTGAAACAGGTATTGATCGGAGTGTATTTCCCTGACCTAGGATCATAGACACCGAGCTGGCGATATGATTTGTCCACCGGAAAAGCTTTTGCAGATGGATGATCAGAACCTTCCCTGCAGAAGTTAGGATTGTCTGATGGTCGAACGGTTGCTGTGATCCAGACACGCCCTTCTTTGTCGAACATCGGATTGTGAACATTGGTTTTGCTGTTCCATATCGCTGTGTCGCCCCAGTATGCCGACCGTTGTACTACATCTCCTGATGCCGATTGGGTATTGGAGTCAAGAACAGAAAGCGGTACCTGGCTGAGCTTGCTTGTGATGGGATCAAGCACAGGAAGATAGTCGGTACTCAACTCCGTAGCACCGTATAGCAAACCGTTCGCATTCGTTGTTGGGTTTCTTCGATCTGTTGACACCACATCGTGCAGGTAGGCTTTTGGATCCGCCCAGTCCCATTGTGAGATGACTACATTGCGTTCGACTCCTTCCGGCCGTTTTGGCTTTGATGGAAGTTCGCCCTGTGCAATCCGGTCTGTCCAGTCTGCAAACATACCTAACGTCTGTTCGCGGCCAAAGCCCATCATGGCGCTGGTCATTTGCCGCCCGACTGTAATCTCCGCTCCCAGGCCATTACCGAACTTAACCGGTTAGTAATTCAATGAAATTATATGCCAGCATCAATGATGAGAGAATGATAGAAAGCCAAACCATGTTCTTTCCCATTTTTCTGGTGGCTTCAGTATACTTTTGGAATTTTTGATCAGTGCACTTTCTTTTAATTTCAGAAAAGGCATAGTTGTGACCAATGAAAATTCCGATCAGGCCAAAGCATCCCAGCCATCCGATAATCAGTCCGAAAGGGCTGGCATCCTGACTTCCGCTTAACAATCTGGTTTCCTGTTCAATTAATTTATTTTTCCTGTCCTGTATGTCTGTGGGTAAAATATTTCGTTTTATCAATTCATTTTCAACAGCATTTAAGAATTCGGGGCTCCATTTGTCAAATTCATAAACCATGTCCAAAAGTTCTTTATCTGTTTTGCTCCTGATGTCTGATTCAAACTGCATATGGTAAAATAATTAATAAAGGAACATTTGTGGCATCTGATTTTGGTGATAGTTGGATTTATTCAACAGCACAATTTTTATCCCGGAGAAGCATGAAGCAAAGCGGATATCAGGAATGTCATAAAACAAATGCCGGCTGATTTCACGCCGGCATACTTATAGATTATACAAATGATACTCGTTTTTAATGACGCCTGTCTCCTGGCGGATTTGGATACTTCCTATAACTATCCTTATCTCTTATTCTTCCATCCCTCCCATGAATAACAAGTTCCGCTCTGCTGTTTTTTGCAATTTCCCGGGCGACAGTTATAGCATCTCTTTGCGTCCCGGTAATTTCAGCAACTCTTTTACTGCCTTCACTTATTACAGCCCAGCCATTTCCCAGCGGTACCACATGTTGATTTCTTTTTGTCATTACCCAAATTTAATGCTTTCAAAAATTTTTGACAAGCATCGTTATCACTTTTAACTTACCTACTGCATCCCTTTTTAAAATCTTCTGCAACTTATATTTCATTTCAGGATCCCACGAAGCAACCATGTTCCATTCAGCAGAATAAACGGATCTAATCTTATATCTCTCACCAGAGTAAAGGAGCAATTTGTTTAGGTCATGGTTTCTAATCTCTTTTAATTGACTGATAGTTCGTGATAAAAGCCCTTGACTTTTAGCACTGTTTTGATACAAGACAAATTCCGGCCTGGTTTCCGGGAAACCTTGCGCGAATTTAAAAATTTTACAGATTTTCAATTTTAGCGAAAGTTCCAATGCATATCCCGCCATATAAATTGCTGAAGCATATCGCCTGTTAGAAAGTAGTATACCGGCGTCTTTAAGCTTATTGAAAATAAGTTCACGTAAAGTTTTCCGGGAAATCATTAAAGTCACTCAATTGCAAAATTTGGAAAATTGAATTGCCGGAAGTAAATTTTCAATATGTGATACAAGCTCAAACGTTGAAATTTATTTCACCAAATTGAATTTACTTAAAGCATGATACATTCGGGATTCCAATGAGAAAGAAAAACAACCAACTTTAAGGTAAAAAAACGCTATCGGATTTGATCAACTCTAACTGGCAAACTTTTACTCACCAACTCAACCGAATTCGCCGCATGATAAAATATCAATACCTGGTGAAAAAATATATGCACGATCAATTTACAGTTGAATTTGTGAATCCTGGCGAAGTGCTGTATGCTCCTGAGCTGTGATAATCCCGGATTGTGCGTTTATTATGCGGGAAAATTCAGACCTCACAAGTCTCTAAAACCTGTGAGGTCTGCTTTATAAACGCTAATAATTCACCGTCACCTCAATCGCCTGATGTCCGACATCATTGAGCATCTTCAATTGCTTTTCCTCCTCCTGGTCGCGGCGGGTTTTGCTGGTGGTGATCACGAGGTAGAGAGAACCAATATGGAGACGGTATTTGAAATTTCCATCGACCACATTGCTGGCATCTGGATAATAGGGATACGGTGAGCCCTTGGTGCCATTCTTTGTAATGACGCGGATAGTATAGGATTTGGCACCAGTACGATGTTTGAATTCGGCAGTATAAAACGGATTGCCGCATGTCCACTCGGTAGTATTGTATATGGTTGACCAACGTTCGATGATATTGGTATTAGGCGTGAGTGGCAGAGTGAAAGTGGTTGTTTCTTTTTTTACATTGATGACAATGGTATCGCGGCCGATGACATCGGATCCGAATTTTGCGGTAACATAGATATACTCAAAATTATCGCCGTCTTTGAGGTCAGCCAGTTTTGCATCACTGTAATAAGTGATCTCATGATCCGAACTGTTAAATGCGAGTTGATTGGTATGTCCTTTCGTGTCGGATATCTTTCCATATTTACCGGAACTGCTCCATTCAAAAAATGCATGGGTATCACCGCCTGTCTCCGCAAAATTCTTGATCTCGCATTTGATCCTTGACATTTCAAGCGGAACAACTTCGTCCTTATCAGCCAGCAGTGTAACCTTAGCTCCGCGTGCACGTACAGTCCATTCTTCCACCTGCGATGAAGACAAAATATCCGTACCCATGCGCGCAAGGTCGTTGGCGAAAAGGCCCAGATCGATAAGCTTAAGGATCTTCACTTTTCTACCGGCATCTTTCATTACATCAGCGCCTGCAGGGATATAGTATTTTTTCTGTGCCACCATTTCGAGTACACCGGCCGTTAGTTTAACCATATTCTCGAACATAGCCGCATTTAGTTCACTGTACATCCCTTCAAGCAGTTTGCGCAGGGCCATATCATATTTGCCCTTTCTCACTTCATCATAAGCACCGGGAATCACTTTCAAAGCAGCCGAGGTGGCTTCGAGAAAATCTTCAACCGGACCGGTAAGATGTCTGGAACCGTCAATTAACGCGAGATCATCTTTATTTCCCACTACTTCCAGCATCACCGGCAATAAAAAATCCAGGGCCAGGGTTTCAATTTCCAGCTGAGTCAGCTTGAGTATTTCCTGTTGTGTGATGGTATTATTGGTACCAGGCAAACCCGGACCAACAATACGCAGCCTGTATTCAGCTTCTGATTCTTTATCATCAAGATAAATACTAACCGGTCCTGAACTCATCACTGCAAATTCATTGACCTTGCCTTCGATCCAGGCGCCAAGTACACCGGAGAATGAAGTAAAACCACCGGAGGGATCAACAATCGTATCCAGGCTGGTAAATGAATTGCTCTCAAGTGGAAATTCCTGTGCCGGTCCGTTGGATTCATCTTTGGATTTGACTTTATAAAGGAAAGCGTGTGCGCGACGCCGGTATTTATTATCAAAACTGAGCTTGCTCAGGTCATTGCTCTGAATCTGTAAACCACTTTTGATCGTATTGTCAACCACCTCAATATCGCCGATTTTTTTAAGTTGGTTTCTGGCGATTACCTGATTTTGTTTTGGCAGGTTGATCTTTCTTCCGCCCGACATTTTACGCATCGCTGCTTTGAGCGGATCAGCAAATGTTCCTTTGTCAAGAACGAGCGGATCATTTTTAAATAAACCATCAAAGCTGGTCAGCCATTCCTGGGTTCCCTTCACCTGGTCGATGCCTTTTAAAAATTCTGCTGTCATCGGATACTGTTCCAGCATTGTTCCATATCCGAAATATAAGAGTACACGGGCGGTGGAAGCCGTATTAATAACTGCTGCATCATCGGTGATAAATCCGGCGAGTATCAATCGGTTCTCTTTATTAAACACATAGGCGATGCTGGGAAAACCCTTGTTAAATGCTGCCTTTGATTTTCCGCTGGCGTCAACGGTGGAATTGACTGAAAGGGAATGAACGGAAAGTGTGGAGAGATCGATTTTGGTATCCGCGGGCACTTCAATCTGTACATCACGGGTCTTGTATGCCGGGGCCGGCGGGTCGACAGGCGGCGGCGGGGTGCTGTCTTCTTTTTTACAGGAGAATACGAGTAGCTGTGCGATCATCAGGAACAGATAAACAGGCAATTTTCTCATAACAGTAGGTTTAGGTACTGGTATTACATCGGGTGATTATGGAGATTGTCATCAGGTGAAATGGTTTTTTTCTTAATAATTTATTTTCCGCCGGGCAAAAGTTTGCGGAGAAAATGAACTTCAATGAATTAGTGGGATATCTGAAAGAATTCTTGAAAGAATCTATCAGCCTTTTTCAGTACAAAACTTGCCGGACAGGTGACAGGTGTGTGATCCAGAGCTGATTTACTGCATTCTTCCCGGATTGCGCAGGCTTGATGAACACCGACGAAAAAGAACCTCTCATTTATTGTACATTTATAGTTCCCGGATTATATGGGAAACAAAATATTACCAATATGAAAAAGCTGATTTTCTTTTTTCTTCCTGCGATATTCACTATTTCTTTCTCTGTTCCTGTTTTTTCACAAGGCGGTGGCGGCGTAAAGAATGGAGAACTCGCTCCCAATTTCACTGGCAAAGACCAGGATGGGAAAACAGTTTCACTCAGCCAGTACAAAGGGAAGAAAGTTGTGCTTTATTTTTATCCGAAAGATGATACACCCGGATGCACAGCAGAAGCCTGCAGTCTTCGTGATAATTATGACTCTTTAACACAGGCAGGATATACTATTCTCGGTGTCAGTGCAGATGATCAAAAGTCTCACCAGGATTTTAAATCGAAGTACAATCTTCCATTTACACTCATTGCTGATGTTGACAAAACAATCGCGAATCAATATGGCGTTTGGGTTGAAAAGGAGAGGGACGGACAAAAATTCATGGGCATGGCGCGTACGACTTTTATTATTGACGAAAAAGGAGTTGTTGTAGGGAAGATAGAGAAAGTGGATACGAAGGCGCATGCGAGGCAGGTGCTGGGGTATTATAGTACTTTGCAGTGAGGGGTAGGCAGTAGGCAGTAGGCAGTAGGCAGAAGGCAGAAGGGAACAGCCGGCGTGTGGAGATTTGATGCGTAAGTGTTTTTTCCCGTTACTGTTTTTGTTACTGTTTCTGTTACTGTTTCTGTT
>JAATGW010000576.1 GCA_015654495.1 Chitinophagales bacterium | reverse complement strand
TGGTATTTACCGGTACACCTGCAGGTGTTGGTGATTGCGTTGTTGGCGACGACCTCGAAGGCTTCATCGAGGATGAAAGTCTGTTTGAACTTTCAGTAAAATAAACTTCACTTTACTTGAATTTTTGTGATTGCGGCGGCAGTGTATTAACTGCCGTTCTACGGATTATTTTTGCCATATGCCATCCCGCGAAACGCTTATCAGGGCCTGGAAACTTATCTGCCAGGCAAAAGCCATGGCTGATACCTATGAACAGAACAGATCTGTTTGCGAGTATGTACATTCCACTTCATCGGGCCATGAAGCCATTCAGTTGGCCACTGCTTTTCACCTCCTTCCTGTTGATTATGTTAGTCCTTATTATCGTGATGAAAGTATGTTGCTGGGTCTTGGTTTCAGTCCTTATGAACTGATGCTTCAGCTGCTTGCAAAAAAAGATGACCCATTCAGTGGAGGCCGTGAATATTATAGCCATCCGAGTTCTGTTGATCCTGCAAAACCGGGAATCATACATCAGAGCAGTGCAACAGGTATGCAGGTAATTCCTGCAACTGGTTTGGCACAGGGGCTGAAATTTCTTGAAAAGATCAAAAGCGAAAAATTCAGAAAAGGACCTGCCGGTGAACTTCCTGTTGTGATTTGTTCAATGGGTGATGCAAGTATAACCGAAGGTGAGGTAAGTGAAGCATTTCAATTTGCGGTATTACAAAATCTGCCCGTGATATATCTGGTGCAGGATAATAACTGGGGGATAAGTGTGAGTGCAGAAGAAGCACGCGTAACAGATGCTATCGGCTATGCGGCAGGTTTCCCTGGATTATCATGCATCAACGTAGATGGAAGTGATTTTGCAGAGAGCTATAGTGTGATGGGTGAGGTGATTGCGAAAGTGAGGCAGACCCGCAGTCCATGGCTTGTTCGCGCTTCCTGTCCGTTACTTGGTCATCATACCAGCGGTGTGCGTCGCGAATTCTACAGGACAACTGAAGATCTGGAAGAACACCGAAAAAGGGATCCCATCCATAAATTACGGCAAAGGCTACTCGAAAGCGGCTATTATCCTGAAATACTCGAAAGGATTTCCAGAGAAGCGGCACTACAGGTAAAGAATGATTTTGAAAAGTCAGTAGCTGCAGAGGAGCCGGATCCGGCAGCGGTAGCTGATTTTGTTTTTGTACCCACACCCGTAACCGAAGAAAAAGGAAACCGGAACAACGAAGGCTCTGAAAAAATTGTGATGGTGGACGCGGCCCTTTATGCGATCCGGGAAATTATGGAAGATCATCCCGAAGCGATTTTATATGGTCAGGATGTAGGCCGCAGACTTGGAGGGGTATTCAGGGAAGCGGCAACCCTTGCTGAACAATTCGGTGATCACCGCGTTTTTAATACCGCAATACAGGAAGCATATATTATAGGCTCAACAACGGGACTGAGTGCAGTCGGCGTAAAACCGATAGTAGAAGTTCAGTTCGGGGATTATATTTATCCTGGATTTAACCAGCTGGTAAGTGAAATATCAAAATCCTGCTACCTGTCCAATGGAAAATTTCCGGTGCAGACGCTTATACGGGTACCCGTAGGCGCTTATGGTGGTGGCGGACCATACCATAGTGGCTGTATCGAAACAACACTGCTGAGTATAAAAGGAATAAAAATCGTGTATCCGTCCAATGCAGCTGATATGAAAGGTTTAATGAAGGCGGCATTTTACGATCCGAATCCTTTACTCATGCTTGAACATAAAGGTCTATACTGGAGTAAAGTGCCCGGAACTGAGCAGGCAAAAACCCCCGAGCCGGATAGAGATTATATCATCCCGCTCGGAAAGGGAAGGGTAGTGCTGAAAGCAGATGATGACAGCATTAAAAATGGAGAATCCTGCTGTATCATTACCTATGGTATGGGAGTATATTGGGCGTCGGCTGCTTCAAAAAATTTTCCGGGTAAGGTGGAAATTATTGACCTGCTCACTTTGTTTCCGCTCGACGAGGATTTAGTATATAGCACGGTTCAGCGTCATGGTAAATGCATTATTCTTACAGAAGAACAGCAGCAGAATTCATTTGCGGAAGCCCTTGCCGGAAGGATTTCAAAGGAATGTTTTCGTTACCTGGATGCACCTGTGGAAGTTTTAGGTGCATTAAATCTTCCCGCTGTACCGATGAATATTCTATTGGAAAAAGCAATGCTTCCGGATGCTGAGAAATTAGGAATACTTATTGAGCAGGTATTGAAGAGTTAGGCAAGAGGCAAGAGGCAAAAGGCAAAAGGAACAGCCAGTGGGGAGCGAATAGTAGATAGAATATTCTATGTGTTTATTCCTATGTATTCTGTTTGCCTCCAATGGGCAGAAAGTGGGTAGGCAGTTTCAGTATTAGACGCCTGTTGTTTACGGTTGAAATAACCTCTTAATAAATACATGATCAAAGACTGATAAGAAACAAAGATGCGGGAAGGCTTCGGGAATCTTCCCGACTTACCGTCTTCGTGTTCCTGACTTTTAGTGAAGTTAGATAATGGAGAAAGTATAAAATACATGAGAGTTTTTCTGCTTATTTTAAGAGCTGTTTTTTTTTTTAGGATTGCTGGCAATTTTATTTTTTTGGTTTGCTATTCACGGTACAAGTCATAAAATCCCTTCAGAAACTGAATGGGGTTTTGGATTGCTTGGTTTTTTATTCCTCATGATAGTATCGATTTTACATGTAATACTTACAATCCGGAAAAACAAAAATAACGGAGATGTGTAAGTTAGCCTTTCATGGCCGGTCCCACGACCACCAGTCACCAACTATCAACCACGGGAAACCGGCTATTCATCTATAGCTGTTCTCTGTCGCATAATACCCGATCATTTATTCCGTCGAGGGAAAAACTGCATGGCTTCCCGATAGCCGTCTGCTGGTCATACAGGAAAAATAGTAAAACATGTACGCATCATAGCTCATGCATCGCTGTTACGTTGAACGTTCAACGTTCAACGGCTGTTCCTCTTGCCTCTTGCCTTTTGCCTGAATAACCTCCCCGATCATTCAGGATTCACATGCTAAATCGTAACTTTCCATTTTAATGCGACCACCAATAATCAAATGATAAAATATGAAAAGGAATTTTTTTCTGATCCTGACATTACTCAGTTGTTCTTTTTTTAATGTTCTCAAAAGCCAGACTACAACTGATCTCGGCTTTAAAGGAGGACTCAGTATTCCCAGTCTTACAGCCGGCGGTTCCGATAATCCCATTAACACTGGATATAGTTCCCGCACGGGGCCGGCATTTGCATTCCATGCCGAATTTCATCTTTCAAAACAGTTTTCAATTCAGCCTGAGCTGCAATACTGTGCCGAAGGCGGTAAGAAAAATGGCGCACAGGCATTTTCTGTTCCGGATGAACTTAAGCCGATGTTTCCGCCCGGACAGGTTCCTCAATACCTTTATGCAGACTACAACAGCACAGCCAAATTCAACTATCTCATCCTGCCCATTCTTGCCAAGTATCATTTCCTTTCGGGCAAGAACTGGGATATTTATGCAGCTGCAGGACCATTTGTGAGTATGCTGATCAATGCAGAAAATGTTACGTCTGGAAACAGTCCTATTTATCTTGATCCGCAACATACCCAGCCGGTATTACCGAGCCAGTCATTCGACAGAACCGAAGATATCAAAGATGAACTTCACAAATTCAATACGGGTGTTGCTGGTCATGTTGGTGTTGCATATCATTTCGGGAAAAGCCAGGTTTTTGTTGAGGGCGGCGGAAATTATGGATTCATCAGTATTCAGAAAGATGAAGTGAATGGAAAAAACAAAACAGGTGCGGCGGTGGTGATGGTCGGGTATGCGTATAATTTTTTTCAGAAATAGGCAGGGGTTAGTTCACGAGTGCTGAACTGAGTGTGTGCCTGTACGGTAGCATTTGTTCTGCGACTCCTTTACTGATTTTTAAATTTACTGGTTAATTAGGGCCTGCTGATTAAGAGTGGTGCAGGCAATGATCAGCTCCGCAGGAGTTACCTGTTTGTAGTATGGGATAGCAAATTAGTGGTCATATTCAACGCTCCGTCAGGAGCGTCCTGTGCAGGTCAGTTGTCCCAGAATAAAACATTGTGACCCACAATTTTTACCTCCGTGAAAATGGGGAACAAATTTCATTTTACAGGGCGCTCCTGATGGAGCGATTAATGCGTTCGTCTGAAAAATCGACTGGCTACAAACAGGAGGCTTCTATGGAGCCGGGGACCAGGTCGGCAGCAAATGGATTCATCTCCGCAGATGCATGATTATTTGAAACTTTTATCAAAAATCCTTGCATGTCATTTCTTCAAAAATATAATCAGCAGTCCCTGATTATTTATTTGGAACCTTATAGCTAAGAGCAGCTAAACCCGGGACCTGTGTATTTGTTTCCGTTAATTGGGGGTGTGGTCTTGAAGATAGGACTACTCTAAAAAGCAGAAAGCCTCTGATTTTTTCAGAGGCTTTCCTATTGTCGGGAGTAAAATTATGCGGCGGCGATTTTTTTAAGTCCTTCGATATTGAAAAACTGAAATTGTTTTGCCCGGCAGCGAACCAGATGTTCGTGACTAAACTGGGCAATGATTTTTGAAACCTGTTCTTTGGTTGTACCTGCAAAATTGGCCATATCCTGGCGGTTCACATGAACACGGATAGCGGGGCCACCTTCACGGTAATTATAAGCTTCTGCCAGGTGTACTAAAATTTCAGCTACTTTTTCTTTTACATTCAGATGAGCGATCTGCAGCAGGCGTTCTTCGTTCTGGCGGATTTCATTCAGATAAACAGAGTTGATTTCTTTCTGAAGAGGCTCACTCTTTCTTAAAAGATTTCTGAAAAACTCGAGGTCCATAAAACAGATTCTGCAATCTTCTACTGCTGTTGCGGTATAAGGATGGCGGGCTTTTGATGAAACCGACCGGTGACCCATCATTTTTCCCTGTCCGCAAAGACGAAGAATCAATGGTTTACCTTTTATTCCGGTAAGTTCCTGTTTTACAACACCTGATTGAATGAAGTAAACACCTGAAACGGGTTCGCCCTGTGAGAAAATCACTTCTCCTTTTTTAAACTGAAACTGCAGCTTGTACTGACTGATTATTGGCAGAAGGTTTTTATCCAACGAGTTAATCAACGAACAGGCTTTAACATTGCATGTTATGCAAGGGGTACTGATTTTGTTCATAGTGGATTTTTTCTATCAGGGTAACGGATTGCCTATAAAACGTACTAATCTTCAAAAAGAATATGTAATGTGGGTAATATTTCGAAAAACTGCAGAAAAACCCCTGCTTTCGTTTAATATTTGGTATTGCTATTTAAACCAAATTTTACTATTTTTGCCGCCCTTTTAGGCTGGTAGCTAAGTGATTGGTGTAGTTTGGAATGGGGTGCAAACCTGTTTAAATGGCGGGGTCCGCAGCGGATGAAGAAGTTAGAGCGTTGGATTCCTATCCGCCAGGGCGGACTCGGGTTCAACAAAAAGATAGAGAAGTTAAGCTGTAAGAAATATGGCGGGGTCCGCCACGTCGGATTAGTCGGTTAGAGCGCTGGATTCATATCCGCCAGGGCGGACTCGGGTTCAACAAACGAGATAGAGAAGATAAGTTGTAAGTAATATGGCGGGGTCCGCCGCAGCGGATTAGTCGGTTAGAACGTTGGATTCATATCCGCCAGAGCGGACTCGGGTTCAACAAAGAGATAAAGAAGATAAGTTGTAAGTTATATGGCGGGGTAGCTCAGGCGGTTAGAGCGTTGGATTCATAACCCAAAGGTCTCGGGTTCAACTCCCGATCCCGCTAC
>JAATGW010000769.1 GCA_015654495.1 Chitinophagales bacterium | reverse complement strand
TGTTTTCCTCCCAATCCAAACTGCCCCGTATATAAATGCGGCGCAGAAATCACAGGCTCCATTTTGCGAAGCATGGTTTTTTCAGCACCGAAAAAATATATCAGTGAAATAATGATCATCAGTATCAGGCCCGAAAAAAAGCCGGAGAGAAGAAAAAATATTTCGGCCCCTCCCAACAGCTCCCTTGATCTGTAAAACTGAACTGATTTATAGCAATAGTATAAAATGAACAGCAGCGGAATTACCGAATTATTTATAAAATATTTCAGAAATGGCTTTGTAGTTGTTGCAAGAAACTTGAAATGCCTGCTATGAAGTATAAATGTGGTGATGTTCCAGCTCATTATGAAAATCCCCAGCCCGATTCCAACCAATACCATACTCAGCGCATTCACATTTCCAAGGTATTCTGGTCCAAGAAATAATGAATCGGCACCAAATGTTTTAAAAAAAAGCCCCGCCACCGTAGTAAAAAGAATAAACCAAAAAAGCAGGAGAACCTGGTATTTCCGAAGGTGCAGCAATAAAAGCTGAACAGGAAATGAATAGTAAAATCCGGAAATAAACTCCTTTGTGGTCATAAGTTGGCACCTGATCTCCTGACTAATAAACGCAGACAAGATAGCAATAATATCTGCTGCGGGGAAGCGTTGACGGCTTCCCGGTTCTGAAGGTTTCAGATCTCATAACAAATCCTTTACTGGCGTGCATTTCAGCCTAAAGGGGCGCGGTTAAAATAAAGTGAAATCATTTTCGCCTGTACAATAAAAGATAATACATCCAGGTAATTGAAAGAAGCAGAAGCATGGCTACGAACTGGTGGCTTACTCCCCACCAGACAAGTTCCTTTTTATCAGGCGAATTCAGGACTGTGGCAATTCCCAGAATAAGCTGGAACAGAACAAGTATCAGCGGTAAATTTCCTGTTTTCTTTAACCAACCGGGTAAGGGTATTTTTCTGATTGTTAAAGTCCAGATGATAATTACGATAAGCAGCAAATAAGCAAGGGAACGGTGTATAAATTGCACAGTGATTGGATCATTCACAATGTTTGACAATCCGCCTGAATTTGTGGTAGGCTCAGGCCACCAGCTTCCATTCATTGTCGGCCACGTGGGCGCAAAACTCCCTGCTTTAAGCCCGGCCATAAAAGCACCATAAATTAATTGGAGAACAAGAATGAAAAATACCAGAAGATTCAACTTATGCATTTTCCTGACCGGTAAGCGCTCTTGTTGTGGTACAAGAAATTGCAATGCAAACCAGAAATTATAACAAAGCAAAATTAATGCTGCTATGAAATGAATACAGAGCCGCATATGATCTACAGACACATCATCTTTATTCAACCCGCTCTTAACCATAATCCAGCCAATAGCAGCCTGTAATCCTCCAAGCAGAAAAAGTATAATCAGGGGAATGATCATCTTCCTGCCGATCATTTTTTTATACAGGAAATAAATAAACGGAAAAATGAAAACAAGGCCAATCAGCCTGCCCCAAAGGCGATGAAGCCATTCCCAGAAATAAATTGATTTAAAATCTGAAAGAGTAAAATCAAAATTGATGTGTTTGTACTGGCCTATCTGTTTGTATTTATCAAATGCTTCCTGCCAGCTTTGGTCATTCATTGGCGGAAATGCGCCCAGTATCGGTGCCCATTCCGTAATTGATAATCCTGAACCGGTCAGTCTCGTGATTCCTCCGAGAACAACCTGTACCATGATCATTACGACTCCGGTGAGCAGCCAGTATCCGACTTTTTTTTCTGAATTGCCCGACAATTTTTTTTCCATATGATATGCAAATGTATTGCAGGCTGCCTGGTTCATGTATATTTGAATTGATTTTATCTGCTTGGTGCTTTATGCTTAAATCTTTTTTTCAGGAAGTGCTGGTTGAAGCCGGTTGTGATGAAGCAGGCCGTGGTTGCCTTGCCGGACCGGTATTTGCTGCGGCTGTTATTCTTCCACGATATTTTTCCCATCCTGTATTAAACGATTCAAAACAAGTTTCAGAAAAAGACCGGTATGAATTAAGAGAAGTTATCATACAGAATGCCATTGCATGGGCGGTAGGCAGAGTGGATCACGAGGAAATCGATCGTATCAATATTTTTAAAGCTTCGTTTAAAGCAATGCATCTTGCGCTTGATCAGCTCCCCATGCGCCCTGAATTATTGCTGATCGATGGCAATCATTTTATCCGCTATCAGCAGGTGCCGCACAAGACAATTATCAAGGGTGATAGTTTATATGCTTCTATAGCTGCTGCAAGCATTCTTGCGAAAACTTTTCGCGATGATTTCATGATGGAACAACACCAGTATTATCCTCAATACAAATGGCGCGAAAACAAAGGCTATGCGACTGCAGCCCATCGTTCAGCCATATCCGAAAATGGCCTTAGTCCGCTTCACAGAAAATCTTTCCGTTGTTTCCCTGAACAGAATGAATTCGAATTCTGAAGGAAATGCTAAAGCGGTGCGCTGATTTAAACCTGATAAAATGTTCTTCGTCTTATTCATGTAGAACATTTTTTATGATTTAAATTTTACGCAATGAAAACTAAAATTTTAATGACTCTTGCAATTGTATTTTCACTCTCCTTATCAGCAGTGTATGCTCAAAAACCTGGCTATCGTCATGAGCCAAATGAGCGCCACCAGAAAAATTATGGGCATGGCAATTATAATCGTCAGAACTCACATGAACTTGCCCGGCAAAAAAAGGAATTACAGAAAATGATTGATCGTGCCCGGCGCAGCGATGGCTATATAAGCCGCAGCGAAAGAAAAAGAATTGAACGCGAATGGAGATCTCTTAACCGGAATATTGCAAGAAACAATCATGATTACAGAAACAGGTATTAGTCCCATGTTCAACGTTTAACGTTAAATGTTAAACGTTGAACTCTCCGGCTCCCTGCCGTAGCAGGACGGGTTCCGGAGTAGTAAGATCAATAATAGTTGAATATTCCATCCCACCGGTCCCGCCGTCAACAACGATATCGACCAGTTTTCCAAATTTATCATCAATGCGTTCGGGATCAGTGAATTCTTCCACCATTTCGCCTGGTAAGGATGAACTTAATATCGGATTACCCAGTTCGCGTATAAGTGCGGTCACAACAGGATGATCGGGTACTCTCAACCCGATTGTATTTTTTTTACTTTTCAGAATTTTGGGAACCTCCTTACTTGCCGGAAGTACAAATGTGTAAGGGCCGGGAATAAGACTTTTCAGTAACCGGTAATAAGGTGTTGAGATGCTTTTTGCATAGCGGCTCAGGTGACTGAGGTTGTCGCAGATAAAAGACAGCTGGGCTTTTGCCGGTTCTATTCCTTTAATCCTGCAAATTCTTTCTACGGCTTTCTGATTATAAATATCACATCCGAAACCATAGACGGTGTCGGTAGGGTAGATAATTACCCCTCCATTCTTCAAAGTCTCCACTATTCGCAGGATCTGGCGGGGTTGTGGATGATCGGGATATATCTTTATGAGCATATTTTGATTAAAATTCCGGTTTTTTATTTCATGTAAATAAAAAATATCTGATCATATTCATCGTATTCAGTTTTACGATTTACTGAAAATCAGTTTATTAATATTCGTAGATTCACTATTTAGCATATTCGTACTTTTTCTTTGAGAAAATACTTTGAAATATAAAATTGAGTTATTACTTTTACCACCACCTACGATAAAGGCTCACAAACGCCTGACTCAAACCTGAAAACCATCCAATTTCCCCACCGTCAGTCCAATTCTCTTGATTCCCATTTTAGTTTCAATTTTTTGATTTCAACCTAAACTATTTACTCATTTAAATATCTGAGGTATTAGTCTGTCATATACGCCAATGACTCAATCCAGGGCCGGCATGTATACGGGTATGCCTATGCGAAAAAAATATTAAGTCTTTCTTTTTGTGGTTTCAGAGGTAAGCACAGGCCGGCGATTTCCATCGCTGGCTTCATTTTTTTAGTTAGCAGGCAGTCGCACTATTAACGCGACGCTAATGTTTTAGTGAAAAATAACTTGAAAATCTAAACCAGTGACCAGGAGGAAGCAGATTAGAAAATTCTTTCATGATTGATTTTAGTATATAGTTTTTTTTGCCGGAAAGGCGGAATGACGGGATGACAAAGACATACACGATGTTTTTTATCCCGCCTGCTTTCCTGCTCCCCTTACCGGCAAAAGAAGGAAGTTATATAGTAGGAGGTAGCAGGCAGGAGAAGTTTGAAGTATATAGTGAATAGTGAGTAGTGGAGAGTTGTTCAACGTTTAACGTTGAACGTTGAACGCCTTATTGAATAGTCCACACTTCACTGCCGCGAAGTAATTTATCCAGATCGCCTTTTCCTTTTTTTGAAATTACTTCCTGGATTTGCGCGGCCATAACTTCTTCGTAGCAAGGGCGGTCAGTTTGGAAGAAAACGCCGAAAGGCCGCGGAAGGTGAACATCTTTTCTGGGATCATCAAACATACGAACGAGGATCTGGGCTTTATAGAAATCATTTTCATCATGAATCCAGCAATCGTCGGCACTAACGCCTTCGCCTAACTGCACTACTACGGGATGAAATCCATCGAGTTTAATTCCTTTGTCTTTTGCCGCACCGAATAACAGAGGCTTGCCCTGTTCAAGAAAAAGAGTTTCGATCGGCTTCGATGATTTTTCAGTGAAGATCTCAAAAGCACCGTCGTTAAAAATATTGCAGTTCTGATATATTTCCAGAAAAGAAGCTCCTTTATGTTTGTAGCTGCGCAATAGCAATTCCTGCAGATGTTTAGGATCACGGTCCATTGACCTCGCGATAAATGTTGCATCTGCACCCATGGCCAGAGCCAGCGGGTTAAAGGGATGATCAATGCTTCCGAAGGGAGTTGATTTAGTCACTTTATTTTCTTCGGAAGTGGGAGAATATTGTCCTTTTGTCAATCCGTAAATCTGGTTGTTGAACAACATCAGGTTTACATCGAAATTCCGCCTGAGGAGGTGGATGGTGTGATTTCCGCCGATACTGAGTCCATCACCATCACCCGTAACTATCCAGACGCTCAGCTCGGGCCGGGTTGCTTTGAGTCCGCTGGCGACCGCCGTAGCACGTCCATGGATGGAATGCATACCGTAGGTCTCCATATAGTAGGGAAAACGGCTGGAGCAACCGATTCCGGATATGATAACGATATTTTCCCTTGGAATTCCAAGGGTAGGCATGATCTTCTGTACCTGAGCCAGTATAGAATAGTCACCACATCCGGGGCACCAGCGCACTTCCTGGTCGGTCTGAAAATCCTTTGCGGTGAGAGCGGGCGGGATAGTTGTTTGTTGAGTCATAAGGAATCGCTGAATGATCAATAAATTTAAACCGAATTATTCAATGTGCAATACAGTGTTCAGTTCCCGCCTGCCAATTCTTCCCAATATTCTGCGGCGCGACGTGTATGTGGTATAACTATAGTTCCACCCACAATATTGGCTACCGCGAAAATTTCGTACAATTCTTCGGTGGTAACATTCAATTCATGGCATTTCCCGAGATGGTACTTTACACAGTCATCACAACGAAGAACCATGCTGGCCACCAATCCAAGCATTTCTTTGGTCTTTTTGTCCAGCGCACCAACCTCGAAGGTATTTGTATCAAGGTTCCAGAGCCGTTTTAATACCAGGTTATCCTTTCCCAGGATCACCTTATTCATTTTTTCACGGTATTCATTGAACTCTGTTATCATGTCTGCCATAAACGACGGTTTTATTCCGCAAATTTCGGGCTTATATCTGTTTTTCAATTATGATTTCAGGAAAACCGGAACCGGGATAAAATAAAAAACCCTTCCGTTGGAAGGGCTTTTATAAGAATATCTATTCTTTCGATTAGTAACGGTTATTTCCACCACCGGAAAATGAACGCCTGTTACCGCCGCCACCGCCGCCGAAATTGTTGCTTCTTTCTTCGCGTGGTTTAGCTTCGCTAACTTTAATAGCGCGGCCTTCTACAGTAGCGCCATCCAGTTCCTGGATTGCTTTCTGAGCAGCTGCATTGTCAGCCATTTCAACAAATCCGAAACCACGGCTGCGGTTCGTGAATTTGTCCATAATTACTTTAGCTGAAGATACTTCGCCGTACTCAGCAAAAAATTCTCTTAAGTCTTCATCCTGAACGTTAAAGCTCAGATTTGAAACATAAATGTTCATGTGTAAAATTGATAAATTTAAAAACCTTGAGAAAAACACAGACGTAACGAAGACTAACTATTAGCAGTGTATGCGTAGCAGAATAAATCGTTCACTTACTGTTTAACTGTACTCAACTCAAATTGACCCGGCAAAGGTAAATGAACTTACCGATACACACTAATTTATTATTTAAATTAATGTTATGGATTTTTAAAAGTGCCTGCAGCAACAGCCTCTCTGTGAATACTGGAATAGCTGAATAAAGCACTCACCAGAAACAGAATAGCACCTAAAACAAAGGGCGCACCCGGAAAGTAAACAACAGCTCCCGGTTTGGAGAAAAAATAAAAAAGACTTGTCATAATGGGCGGCCCGATGATCGAGGTCGCACTCATAAGGCTGGTAAGTGCTCCCTGTAATTCGCCCTGTTCATTTGGCGGTACGTGGTTGGAAATAATTCCCTGTATAGCCGGCCCGGCAATTCCTCCAAGGCAATAGACCACAGAAAACGCAAACATCATCCAGGTTGCAGAGGCAAAAGCAAACAACAACATCCCGGTGCTGTACATCAGCAATCCAAGGTACATACTCCTCGCCTGACCCAGCTTCGGAATTACAGCCCGTATAAATAACCCCTGCACCAGCGCAATCATCAAGCCGATAAAAGCGAGTGAATTGCCTATCATTGCTTCGTTCCAGCTGAATTTCTGGATTGTATAAAAACTCCAGTTGCTCTGCACTGCGTGTACGGCTATATATACAAGTGTAAGGGAAATTATAAGACCTGCTACGGCAGGGTATTTTTTCAGATGAAGCAGTGATCCAACCGGATTAGCCCTTTTCCATTCAAACGGCCTTCGTTTTTCCGCGGGCAATGATTCGGGCAACACAAAATAGCCATACAGCCAGTTTAAAAGGCTAAGACAGGCAGCAGCTACAAATGGTATCCTGTTGCCAAAAGTTCCGAGAAACCCACCCAATGCAGGCCCAATGATAAATCCTAATCCAAATGCCGCACCTATCAGACCAAAATTCTGAGCACGTTTTTCAGGTTCACTTACATCCGCGACATAGGCAGCCGCTGTTGAAAAACTGGCGCCGGTTATTCCTGCCAGTATCCTTCCAAGAAATAACCACCAGATATTCGGAGCAAACACCAGTAATAAATAATCCAACCCAAAGCCAAACAGAGAAAATAACAATACCGGGCGGCGGCCATACTTATCACTGAGGTTCCCTAACACAGGAGCAAAAAAGAATTGCATCGCAGAATAGGCGAGTGTCAATAAACCTCCATAAACTGAAGCCGTACTGTTATCGCCATGAATAAGTTCTTTAATTATAGCCGGAGCAACCGGAATGATCAGACCAAAACCAATTACATCGATCAATACCGTTATCAGAATAAAACCAAGTGCAGCTTTACGGGAAACAGCCATTCCAATTCAGATTAGAAAAAGATTAAAAATAGATTAACCGAACGAATTCAAAACAATAATTAAGAATGAACTGCATTTGCAAGCCCCTGTAATTTTACTCAGAAACACAAAGTACAAATGCTTTATTTTCCTGAATTTGGAATTTTTCTAAATAAATCTCCCTCAAGACACGTTTTAAAAAATATCTATACCTATAAAACCAACAAATCCTATGGAATTTCTTCAACCCCTGATGATCCTGGTAGCAGGACCGTACCGTAGCGGCACTGACGACGACCCTGTAAAGATCGCAGCCAATGTGAGGCAGATGGAAAAAGTCGCATTGCGTATTTATGAGAAAGGCCACCTACCTGTTTTAGGTGAATGGCTTGCATTACCATTGATTGAACAGGCTGGTTCAACTCATACAGGCGATGACGTATTCACGCAGCTATTTCATCCGGTTGCTGTGAGGCTTCTGGAAAAATGCGATGCAATTCTGAGAATCGGAGGCCCGTCTTACGGCGCCGATCAAATGATAAGAATAGGTCAGGAGTATGGCAAGTTTATCTTTCTGCATGCAGAAGATATACCGGATGCCAGAATCGCGGCTTATGTTTGATGACTTTTATACTGCACCAACCGTATCGTAAACAACAACCCTGTTCCACAAAGCACTGCATTCTTCAATAAATTTGAGGTGAACCGGATCTGTCTGATAAGAATCCTGATCAGCCTTGTTCTTAAAGAAAAGGAGCCAGCTTACGGAGTAGGAACTGTCAATTACATCGCGTTTGGTATCAGCTGGTTTACCAATATAAAATTTATCGATGGTTTTTACTTTGCTTAGTTTTTGAAGTCCCTCAATAAGTTTATTGAAATCTTCTTTGCTGCCGGAATTCTTTAACCAGAAATAAACGTGATGTAAAAAAGGTTGTTCTGCGTGCATTG
>JAATGW010000076.1 GCA_015654495.1 Chitinophagales bacterium | reverse complement strand
GGCAGTGCCGTATTCTTTACAGATTTTTACCAATGGCGTGAAACGTTCACGGATTCGGTCAATTTCTTCCTTGTAATCCGCATCAGTATATTCAATAAATTCAAATTTCTTTTTATCAACATAATTCCCCGGGTTCACACGTACTTTCTCAATGATCCGGGCTGCAATTTCAGCAGCATTTGGGGTGAAATGGATATCAGCAACCAACGGCGTGGTGTAACCTCTTTTCCTCAGTTCGTTTTTGATATTGAGCAGGTTCTCGGCTTCTTTTTTTGAAGGCGCAGTTATTCTCACCAATTCTGCACCGGCTTCAATGCAACGGATAGATTGTTCTACCGTCGCCATGGTGTCCATGGTGTCAGTAGTTGTCATTGTCTGAACACGCACAGGGTGCATATTCCCCAGCAAAAGGTCACCTACGCGAACTTCCCGCGTAATTAATCTTTTGAATTCCGTCATTGATTCACAATACCATTCCATATATTTTCTATTGAAGTTTAACGTGTAATGTCCAGCATTAAACGTAAAATTCCTGAATTTCTGTTCCCCACCTCTAACTTCGTCCTTCGTCCTTCGAACTTCGTACTTACTCTACCAGTCTTTCGCTGGCTGCCCCGGCGCCGGCACCTTCTGCTGATTTAATTTCTGCTGTAACTGTTTTTCCTTTTCTTCAAGTCGCTGCAAAAGCTGCTGAACCCGCTGGTCCTCCATTTTTGGTTGGGGTTTCTTTTGCTCCTGTTTCTTTTCCTGTTCTTTTTTCTTCTGATCGTCCTCCTGGTCCTGCTTTTTCTTTAGCTCACGAAGTGCGCGCAGCAAATTTTCACGGGCAAGGGTATCCGAGGGGTTAATCCTCAACGCGTGTTTATAAGCATCAATACTTTCTTCCAGTTTTTTCTGCGATGTCAGGCTCACGCCTTTATTATACCAGGAGTCGGCATTCAGTTGTTTTGAAGCATTCAGGTCGATTGCCTCCTCAAATTTTTTTTCGGCTTCTTCTGTTTTGTTTTCCCTGAACAGCGCATTTGCCTGGTTAAATATAGCAGCAGGATTTCCAGGCGCCTGTTTTAAAGCTTCCTCATATTCGCTGATCGCTTTTGAATAATTTTTTTCCTGGTATGCCTTATTTCCACGCGAAATTTCTGCATTGCCTTTTTGTGCCTGCAACCCGGGTGCGGAAAGTATGATTATCGTGAAAAAAACGAATATTTTCATGCGGGTATTTTTTTTCTTTCAGGAATAAACAGATCGGTTACCAGGATGATCAATGCTGCTGCCATAAACCATTGGAAAAAACTCCGGTAGTTGATCATTGACTGATCAGTAATAAACTTCTGTTCCATACTGTTTACCTGGTCAAGTATACTTGTAACTGTTTCATCAGTATTTACAAGCAGGCGATATGTTCCATTACCTTTTTGAGATAATTCCTGCAGAAATAATTCATTGAGTTTGCTGATCACAATATTTCCCTGTTCATCTTTTTTTTGTTCACCGGTAGCCGGATCGGGAATAGTCGCACCCTGGGTAGTACCAACTCCGATGGTGTGAAGCAGAATACCATTTTCGGCAAGTGTATTGATTATTGTCATGGTCTGCTCATCGTGGTCTTCTCCATCAGTAATCAAAATGACAGTCTTGAATTTTTTTTCTTTTGAGCCAAAAGCATTGTTGCAGATCGTGAGCGCTTCGCCTATTACAGTGCCCTGTGTTGGCACTGATGCGGGACTTGCCGTATTTACGTAGATTTTAGCGGCTGCATGGTCGGTGGTAAGCGGCATTTGCAGGTAAGCTCTTCCGGCAAAGAGAACAAGACCTATCCGGTCATTTTTTAAACGGTCAATCAATTTATTGATCAGCAATTTTGCACGCTCCAATCTGTTTGGCTGCACATCCTCAGCAAGCATGCTCTTGCTCACATCAAGGGCTATCATTACGTCAACCCCCTGGCGCTGCACCTGTTCGATCTGATCAGGTGATTGCAGGTTGGCAACACCCAAACCTGTAAGGCCGAATGCGAGCGAGACGAGGAGAAACTTGAGAAAAAATTTTTTCGGAGAATAACCCGAGATAAGCTGCTTTACCAGTTTTTCATCGCCAATCTTTTTAACGGTTGCCTTTTTCCAGTTTAAGAGGAAACGGAAAAACAAAACCATCAGCGGGATCCCCACCAGGGTTATTAAAAACAGCGGATGTTCAAAACGTAACAAATTGAGTTTCAGATTTTGCCATATGGTTACAAAAAAAGCGCCAGACTAAAACCAAAACTACGGGGTTACATCCTTCCTTTATAAAATCCCAGATCCGTCAGAATTTCTTTTAACATTTTTAAACGGATTTCCGGTAACTGTTCTTCCCGCGCAGGATCAATTTCAAAATTCAGGACAAAGGGATAAACATGCCGGTTTTCCTCCATCCAACCTACTATCCATGCAAGAGGCTTTCCTTTTTCAGTGGCGCCCCAACCGGTTTTAAACGCCAGTTGATAAGATGAATTGTTTTCCTGTATCATCATTTTTTTGACCGACTCCTGCACACTGGCACGAAAGGGTAATTGTCTGAAATACAATCTTTTTACCAAACCCAGTTGTTCATCTGGTGTTATCAGTAAGCTCTGATTCAGCCAAAAACTGTCGAGTGACACTCCAATCGTCCTGTTTCCATATTTAAGGCTATCCAGCCAATACTGCATTGTATCCCTGCCGATCTTTCTTGCTATTTCCTGAAAAGCAGGTACAGCCGACACTCTGAAGGCCTGATATAAAGAAAGATCCTGGTTCCATGCTTCTACCGGTCTTTTAATGCCATCCCACCTGATAATCACACTGTCGTCGGTAATCTTTCCGGATTGCATGGCAATCAGTGCATTGGCAATTTTAAATGTGGAGGCGGGCATATAAGGCTTTTTAAACCTGTCCAGATTATAAATGGTAAATACCCCCCTGCTATTGTCAAACATTCCGAAGCAACCTACGGCTCCGTATTTGTCGAAATATTTTTTGAGCTGATTGTCGATCTTGA
This sequence comes from Chitinophagales bacterium, assembly GCA_015654495.1. Classification (GTDB taxonomy): domain Bacteria; phylum Bacteroidota; class Bacteroidia; order Chitinophagales; family Chitinophagaceae; genus Pollutibacter. Next base: position 14,245 of record JAATGW010000076.1, on the reverse strand, counting down.
CATTATTGAACGTGCAGCCGGCAAAAGCTGTTGCCAGCAACAGTATTGCTGTAAAATGAAAAAGCCTTTTAGTAAACAATCGACAACTAAAACTTAGTCCTGAGAAAAAATTCATCCTGAATTGATTTGTATGAAAGCGCAATTGCGCCCTGTTGCAATGTTGCGGTGAGCGCAAAATTAACACATTGCAGGCGCTATTTGCCCCGGAATGCAAAGACAGACAAAGATGCCTGAGGAAAGCCTGACACCGCCGGTTTGCGCTGTTATGCAATTACCTTTAAAGCCCGACCAACTTTTGTAAAAGCAGCAATTGCCTTATCTAATTGTTGTTTATCATGTGCTGCAGATAATTGTACCCTGATCCTGGCTTTTCCCTGAGGCACTACAGGGAAGAAAAAGCCAATCACGTAGATTCCTTCTTTCAATAATTCTGCGGCCATTTCCTGTGCGATACGGGCATCGTACAGCATGATTGGCACTATGGGATGATCGCCGGGTTTTATATCAAAACCGGCCTGGGTCATTTTGTCACGGAAATAGCCGGTGTTCCATTCAAGTTTGTCACGAAGTTCTGTTGTTTCACTCAGCATATCCAGAACAGCGATAGAGGCACCTACAATGCTTGGTGCCAGTGTGTTGGAAAAAAGATAAGGCCGGCTTCTCTGACGGAGGATTTCAATAACTTCTTTCCTGCCACTGGTAAAACCACCTGATGCCCCGCCGAGTGCTTTCCCGAGCGTGCCGGTAATGATATCAATTTTTCCCATTACTCCGCGGTATTCGTGGGTACCGCGACCTGTCTTGCCAAGAAATCCGGATGAGTGACATTCGTCAACCAGAACTGCAGCATCATACTTTTCTGCCAGTTTTACAATAACATCCAGTTTGGCGATTGTTCCATCCATACTGAATGATCCATCTGAAACGATAACCCTGGAACGGGCACCAGATGCTTCTTTCAGCTTGTTTTCAAGATCTTCCATGTTATTGTGCAGGTACCTGAAACGCTGGGCTTTGCACAAACGAATCCCATCAATAATAGAGGCATGGTTTAATTCATCAGAAATGATTGCGTCCTTATCGCTGAACAAGGGTTCAAAAACGCCGCCGTTTGCATCGAAAGCTGCAGCATAAAGGATAGTATCCTCAGTACCAAGGAATTTTGAAATTTTTGCCTCAAGTTCCTTGTGAATATCCTGAGTGCCGCAGATAAAACGGACACTGCTCAAACCAAAGCCACGATGATCGATGTATTTACGGGCTGCAGCGATTACTTTTGGATGGGATGAAAGGCCGAGATAGTTATTTGCACAAAGATTAATAACAGTTTTGCCACTAACCCTGATTTCAGGTCCCTGCGCACTTTCAATTATACGCTCTGTTTTATACAGACCCGATTCCCTGATCTCTTCAACCTCGACCTGCAATCTTTTAACCAAAGCTTCGTTCATAAGTTGCGTTTTGACCGGCAAACCTAAGGAAAAAAATAAGACCCGGTGAAGCGCAAAAGAGGCCGCCGCTCAAAGGATTGATGATTATTTAACTTTTTTGAAAATCCCGGTAACCTTTTTCTTCTAATTTCGTCATATTATTCAAATGGTTATTATGAAAAAGTGGATGATCAGCCGGATTCTTTTCTATAATTTGTTGATAATAATAGTATTGGGGTTCGTGGCTTATAAGAATGGAAATAAAAAATTGCAGAATCCCGAGACCTGCATGGAGAAAAAATCAAGCGAAAAAGAAGATACCAAACTGAAAACATCGGTTCCTTTGTGGCAGTCGCTGTCAAGGCAATTGATTACCATTTCCAGATAATCTGGTTAAACTCTTTAAAAACCCGGTTCAGCTGAACCGGGTTTTTTATTTTTGATATTTGGGATCATAGTGTAACAAAATTTCCGCTGATCCGTATCACCTTTGTATAAGAACGACGGAAGAAACATTAGCCTAACGGAACATAGCACTGACTTATGACGGAAAAAGAGTACAACCAGTGTGTAAATCAGTATGCAGACAATGTGTACAGGTTTATCGTGAAAAATCTGAAGAACGAAGAAGATGCCCGCGATGTGGTACAGTCCTCATTTGAGAAAATGTGGCGTAACAGGGAAAATATTGATCAGGAAAGATCAAAGTCTTATCTGTTTACAGTTGCCTATCACCAGATGATCGACCATATCCGGAAAATTAAAAGGATCACCCTGAAAGAAGAATTTAATGACGACATAAGGGTGATGGAAGCACCAAAGAACAATCTGCGTGCAATTCTTGATGAGGCTTTATCAAGGTTGAATGAAACACAAAGATCGCTGGTGATGTTGAAGGACTACGAAGGGTACAGCTATGAGGAAATCGGGAAAATCACGGGGCTGAACGAAAGTCAGGTAAAAGTGTACCTGCACCGCGCCCGGATTCAGTTAAAAAATTTTTTGGTTAAAATGGAAAATGTGATGTGACCATGATGATCAACAGAAACAATTACGAAGAATATTTTTTGCTTTATGCTGATGATGAGCTTAAGCATACAGAACGCAAAGCTGTAGAAGCTTTCGTTGATGAAAATGCTGATCTCAGAGAAGAATTTGAATTTTTGCAGCAGATGAAACTTGATCCGAAAGATCAGGTTGGGTTTCCTGGAAAAGCATCTTTATACAAACCAATTGTTTTGCAGGATGACCAATTTGAGCCGGATGAAAAACAGCTGGAACAATTGATGTATCTGGATAATGAAATGGAAGAAGAAGAGAGGCTGAAGTTTGAACAAAGATTGAAGACTGATAAAAAGCTTCGTGCCGAATTTGATATTTTACTGAATGCGAGGCTGGAACCAGATTTTAAGGTTGTATTTCCGGATAAAACAGCATTGTATCGTCAAACAGAAAGATCAGGACGGATTATCCATATCACCTGGTTAAGAATTGCAGCAGCAGCCTCTGTAGTATTGATTGCAGGCTTGCTTTGGTTAAACAGAAGCACTGATACTGATAACCAAACAGGTCCGCAGATTGCAAGGGGTGAGTCAAATGTCGAGGTCAGTAATCAAAAGAACGAGGTCAGCAAAGCTACTCCTGGGGTTGGGGAGAAAACTCAAGAAAACATTCCGCAGGATAAATCAGCAGCAGGATCTGATGATGGTAAAAATAATCCGGGGGCAAATCAGTCTGTCGCAAAAGGAGAAGCTGTTAAATCCGGTAAATCTGATCTGGTACAGAAAGTTTCGGTTGTCCGGAAGGGAGAAAACCTGATTGCAGGTAACAGGAAATCCAATAATCTTACCGGGCAGGAAAATGCCAGTCAGTTGAAGAACTCTGTTGAACCCGAACTAAAAACAAATCAGGAAAGCCTGAATGTGGAACAACAGATTGCATCAAATAATCTGCCTCCTGTTTCAGAGCAGATCAGTTCAAAAGCAAACAGCTCAAATACAAATATCAGTTACGCATCAGCTACCAATATAAAATCAAATTATGCAACAGAAGCATTGTTGCAGGGAGATGTTGCGGCAAATGATAAAGATGCTCAGATACAGGATGATGAAAAACCACGCAAAGGCGCATTGCGGGGCATATTCAGAAAGGCCAACCGGATTTTTAATAAAGTTACAAATCCAGACCCCGCAATTCCGTCGGTAAGGGTCGCCGGTTTCGAGATAGCATTAGCACAGTAATACAGATTAAAAGAAAAAATCAAAGAACATGAAGAAGGTAATTTTTATCCTGCTTGCCATGGCAGGAACCTGGAATGGTTTTGCCCAGAACGATACAACTATTGTAAACATTGAAAAAAAAGAAGGTGGTGATACAATTCGTGTAGGAAGTATGATCATTATAAAACAGGGAAAGCCTGGTGACCGGTCAGTGCATGTGTATGATGAAAACCGTTGGAATAGAAATAATTTTTACACCCGGAATATTAGCACAAATTGGTTGATTTTCGATATCGGATATGCGGGTTTGAATGACCGTACCAATTATAGTTCTGCCGAAGCACAGGCCTTTCTGCACGACCAGCAGGGAAGCCCGGCAACCAAAGGTGATTACACCATCAAAGGGGCACGCATCTCCAATTTCAACCTATGGTTTTTCATGCAGCGGATGAATCTTATTAAGCATGTAGTGAACCTGAAGTATGGGATCGGTATAGAATGGAATAATTATTATTACAAAACGCCGATTACTTATGTTGACGGAGCTAATCCATATACAATCAGGGATACCGTAAGTTTTTCAAAGAACAAACTTGCTGCAAACTATATTACTGTTCCGCTGATGGTAAATTTCAATACACACCCTTACAGGAGGCATGGAGGATTACAGGTAAGCTTTGGAGTTAGTGCGGGGCTACTGATTGATGCCAAACAGAAACAGATAAGTACTGAAAGAGGTAAGGAAAAACACAAAACCGATTTCAATCTTGAAAAATGGAAAGTGGCATATATTGGTGAACTGGGACTTGGGCCGGTTAAACTCTATGGGTCTTACAGCATTACACCACTGCATCAATATGGTCTCGACCAGTTACCGTATACTGTTGGTGTCCGTTTAAGCGTAGATTAAAAAAAAATTGCTCTCAATTAGTTTGGTTTATTAACTTGAACCAAACTAATTGAAGCCATGAGTTATAAAGTCATTGATATAGAAGGCATCGGGCATAACTATGCTGAGAGGTTAAAAGCAAAGTGTGGAATTTCAACCACGGACGAGCTGCTGGAAAAAGGTGCTACTAAAAGAGGGCGCGAGAAAATAGCAGCCGAAACTGAAATTCCTGAATCTCTGATACTTACCTGGGTTAATCATGCAGATCTCTTTCGAATAAAAGGAATTGCAGGCCAGTTTTCTGAATTGCTGGAAGCCTCCGGCGTTGATTCAGTTAAGGAATTCGCAGCAAGAAATCCCGAGAACCTGCACGAAAAATTATTGCAGACAAATGAGCAGTACGGCCTTAGCGGAAAAGTGCCATCTGTGGATACCCTGAAGACAATGATTGAAAATGCTAAGGAGTTGGATGCCAGGGTTTCTCATTAAAAAAGTGAAAGAAAATATAAAAAGCTGCTCCCGGGCAGCTTTTTTGATTTTATTAAAAATGGAACGTTAATCCAAAAGCGCAACAAAATTTTATCTTTAGCCTGTCGTTTTATCCGTAATCAGTCTTTATGAAACAGCTATCCGGAAAACTAATCCCTGTGACCGCTATTTTTGCTACCGTTATTTTTCTCACAGGTTTTACTCCTGGTTCCGTTTCTCCAGGAAAAGGAAAAAAGAAATCCCAGAAACTTAGTACAAAAAAAAGTACAGCATTTCCTCCATCGCCTTACCGTATAGTAATTGACAAATCTGACTTTGAGCTGCAGGTTTATGATGCAGACGGTTGGCTTGCCACCTACCCCGTCGTGTTCGGTAATAAAAAACAGGAAGATAAAAAAATGGAGGGTGACCGGCTAACTCCAAATGGCAGGTTTAAAATAACTTTTAAAAAATATCATAAGGAATGGGGCTGTTTTATGCTGATTGATTATCCCACAAAAGAAAGTTATGACCGTTTCAAAGAACGAAAATCGAAGGGAGCAATACCAAAGTCTGCAACCATCGGAGGCGGAATTGGTATTCATGGAAGCCGGCCAAATGAAGAATATGTGGTAGACAAATTTATCAACTGGACCAATGGATGTATCTCCACCAAATACAGCGATATTTTTGAATTATATGATCTGATCCCGCTGGGAACAGAAGTCACAATTCAGGAATAGGATTACATTTTCCCTTTTGCGATATCATCAACAACGCCGGGATCGAGCAATGTGGTAGTGTCGCCCAGTTTTTCTGTTTCTCCTTCGGCGATTTTGCGCAGGATCCTCCGCATGATTTTTCCACTTCTTGTTTTCGGCAGTCCCGAAACAAACTGAATCTTATCCGGTTTTGCGATCGGGCCTATAATACGGCTAACGGTTGACGTTATGTCCTTTCTGATCAGTTCGTCGTCATGATTTTGGCCACTGTAAATAACAAAGGCGTAAATGCCCTGGCCTTTAATATCATGCGGATATCCTACCACAGCACTTTCCACCACACCAGCATGCATATTGATCGCGTTTTCAACTTCAGCAGTACCAATCCTATGGCCACTTACATTCAGAACATCGTCTACACGTCCTGTAATTCTGTAGAAACCGTTTTCATCCCGAAGGCAGCCATCTCCCGTAAAATACAGATCAGGATAGGTGGAAAAATAAGTTTTGCGGCAGCGTTCATGATCGCCGTAAGTTGTGCGAAGAATTCCGGGCCATGGCGCTTTCAGGCAGAGATTCCCTGACACGTTGTTGCCCATTATCTCATCTCCTTTTTCATCTACAAGCACAGGTTGTACGCCGGGGAGCGGAAGCGTGGCAAAACTGGGTTTGGCCGGGGTTATGCCTGCCATGTTGGAGATAAGCATCCCACCGGTTTCTGTCTGCCACCATGTATCCACAATGGGACATCTCTTTTTGCCAATATGTTCATCATACCAATGCCATGCCTCCTCGTTAATAGGTTCACCTACGGTGCCGAGTACCCGTAAACTGCCGAGATCTTTTCCTTTAAGAGGTTCTAATCCGTAGCTCATCAGGCTTCGTATAGCCGTTGGTGCGGTATATAGAATATTTACCTTGTGCTTATCAACAATATCCCAGAACCTGCCGGCATCAGGCCAGGTGGGAATTCCTTCAAACATCAGTGATGTGGCTCCTGCGCTCAGAGGGCCATAAAGAATATAGGAGTGACCGGTGATCCAGCCGATGTCAGCTGTGCAGAAATGCACTTCGCCTGGTTTGTATTGAAAAACATTTACAAAGCTGTAATTGGTATATACCATGTAGCCGGCAACCGTATGTACAACACCTTTAGGTTTACCGGTTGATCCGGAAGTGTATAAGATGAAAAGCATGTCTTCTGCATCCATCTCTTCGGCCAGCAGTGGTGGATTACCCATCGTTTCTACCTTGTAAATTTCATCTTCCCACCACACATCGCGGCCTTTGATCATACTTACGGGTGTGCGTGTACGTGTGTAAACTATTGTTCTTTTAACAAAGGGGCAGGCCACAAGTGCATCGTCAATTACATTTTTCAGCGGAATATCTTTGCCGCCACGAAAAGCGCCATCGCAGGTGATGATGAATTCAGCTTTTGCATCCTGTAATCTGTCGGCTATACTCTGCGCACTAAAGCCACCGAAAATCACTGAATGTATTGCGCCAATACGTGCACATGCAAGTACCGCAATAGCGAGTTCAGGAATCATGCCCATATAAATACAGACGCGATCGCCTTTTTTTATTCCATTGTTTTTTAATACCTGTGCAAACTGGCAAACTTTAAAATGGAGCTGGCGGTAGCTAAGCGTGCGGTGATGTTCTTCCGGGTTATTAGGTTCCCAGATTATAGCAGGCTTATCAGCAAGAGTTGCCAGGTGACGGTCCAGGCAGTTTTCTGTTATATTCAGCTTGCCACCTTCAAACCACCTGATATCCGGCTCGTGGAAATTCCATTGAAGTACCTTGTCCCATTTTTTGCGCCAGTAAAAATTTTCTGCAATTTCTCCCCAGAACCCCTCAGGGTCATTAACGCTTTTTTTCCAGGCTGATTTATATTCCTCAAAAGAACCGATCTGATAAGGGTAAGACATGACAATCGTATATTTTGAAAATTGGCCTGAAAGTTAGTCAATTATTTTATGGCCTGAAAGTAGTGACTGTGCTAACCATCAAAGCGGATGATGGCTTTGATAATTTTGTTTTTTTCTGCATTTGTGTCCATAAACCAGCTTGCGGCTTTGTCAAATTCAATGCGATGGGTGATATACTGAAAACCGGAAGTATTGGGTTCCCTGAAATAACTCACTACATTAAAAAAATCAGCCGGCACAGCATTACGGCTACTCATCAGGGTGATTTCCTTTTTATGAAAATCCGGATGATTAAAAGAGAATGCCTGCTTCTGAAGGCCGACTAATATTATCTTCCCTCCATGTGCAATTAGTTCCGATGTTGATTCAATAGCCCTGATGTTTCCTGAAGCTTCAAATACAAACGCTGCACCGTCTCCTTGTGTGAGTTCCATTAGTTTCTCTTTCGGGTTTTCTTTTTGCATATCGATAATTGTAAGCCCCTTTATATTCCGGCAGAGTGTAAGCCTGTACGCATCCGGATCCGCAATAATTACCTCCGCTTTCCGGTAAAGCGCAAGTAATGCAATCCCGATGCCGATAGGACCGGCACCGAGTATCAGTATCCTGCTTCCCGAAAAAACACCTGCCTGGTTTAGAGCGTGTTCACCAATAGCAAAAGGTTCAACGGTGGCGAGCCGCTCATTCGGGAGGCCGGTATCTTTAAATACAGATGAAGCCGGCACGCAATAAAATTCCTGCATGCCTCCATCTATATGAACACCTGCTACTTTCAGGTTACTGCAACAGTTGGTTTTGAATTGACGACAGGAATAACAATTACCGCAGTAGAAATAAGGCATTATCGTTACTGCTTCCCCTACGACGAATTGCTCATGACCATTTGCATCGGCAACAGATGCACTAATTTCATGGCCAAGAATTCTGGGGTAAGTGAAAAATGGTTGATGGCCGTTGTATGCATGCAGATCTGTTCCGCAGATTCCTATTGTATTTATTTTCAGCAGTACCTCATGAGCTGCCGGTTCGGGAACCGGACGTTCATCATATTCCATTTTCCCTGGTTCAGTGCAGATCAGGACTTTCATAGCGACTGCTTTAAAATATTACAAATTTGCGCTGAGCATTCTTCAAACTTAAACTGAAAAGTTTTTATATGTTGATTTCTTTTCCGAAAAACCGATCAACATATCATTCTCTGCAGAACATCAACTATATTTATTTGTTACAGAAACAATTCAGTACGATTGTAAACAATCTTCCAGCGCCAAATGAATCCGACAGGAATTATACCGGAAAAAAAAACAATCTGGCAGGTAATTGCGGCCTCTTCGGTGGGCACACTGATCGAATGGTATGACTTTTATATTTTCGGAAGTCTTACACCTATCATTGCTGCGCAGTTTTTCCCGAAAACAAATCCTACCGCAGCACTACTTTCAACGCTGGCTACTTTTGCCGCAGGCTTTATAGTAAGGCCTTTTGGCGCTTTGGTATTCGGAAGGCTGGGAGACCTTGTCGGGAGAAAGTATACATTTCTTTTAACCCTGATCATCATGGGTGGAAGTACTTTTGCCATCGGTCTTATTCCCGGTTATGCGAGTATCGGTTTTGCGGCACCGTTACTTATACTATTGCTAAGATTGCTACAGGGCCTCGCATTAGGTGGCGAATATGGTGGTGCAGCAACATATGTAGCGGAACATGCTCCTCCCGGTAAAAGGGGATATTTTACTTCGTGGATACAGACCACCGCGACTCTTGGCCTCCTTCTTTCATTGGGTATAATACTTGTAACAAGAAAAAGTCTCGATGCACAGCAGGATATTTCCATTGCAAAGTTTGAAGACTGGGGCTGGCGTATTCCTTTTCTGGTTTCCATTTTACTTGTGGGCGTTTCAGTTTATATCAGGATGAAGATGAAAGAATCGCCACTTTTTGCACGACTTAAATCAGAAGGAAAAGTTTCATCCAATCCATTGAAAGAAAGCTTTACAAAAAAAGCAAATCTGAAAATGGTATTGCTGGCTTTATTCGGTGCAGTGATGGGCCAGGGAGTAGTTTGGTATACCGGCCAGTTTTATGCGCAAACATTCCTTGAAAATATTTGTAAGGCGGATTTCGGTCAGTCGAGGACGATACTGATATGGGCAATTGTTTTTGCAACACCGCTTTTTATCGTTTTTGGCAGCTGGAGCGACAGAGTGGGGAGAAAATGGATAATGATGGCCGGGCTGGCTCTGGCAGCAATTACCTACCGTCCGATTTATCAGCAGATGATTTCGGTTGCGGATACAGGATCTGTGCCGGTACAGGAGTCTCTTACCAGGATGGAAAGAAAATTAACCCCTGCGGCAGGGAAAGAATATGGCTTGCTTACTATGACTACCACCCGCCATTTCGATAATGGTATAATAGAAAAGCAGGTTGTAAAAGATACGCTGTTCGACAATGGAAAATCAGCACTAAAACCGGAAAAGAAATTAAGTAAAACCCTGTCCCCGCCTAAATACTGGCAGATGGTCCTGTTGATTTTTATTCAGATTGTTTATGTAACAATGGTGTATGGGCCAATTGCAGCATTCCTGGTGGAAATGTTTCCCACTAAAATAAGGTACACATCCATGTCCCTGCCTTATCATATAGGCAATGGTGTATTTGGCGGATTAACACCATTTATCGCTTTATTGCTTACTACAGTTTATACAAATGACCTGCTTGTCGGCCTATGGTATCCGGTAATTGTAGCTGCCACCTGCCTTGTTATCGGAACCCTGTACATCTCTAATAAGATTGACCGGAATGTAAATGACTAACTTAAGAGACCATGAACACAATTAAGAAATTCGCCGGCCTGATCTGGATGATCGCTGCACCTGTGTTAATTTATGTACTTATTTCAACAGCCATGTCAGAAATCCAACGGCATCCCGTAATCGATACCAAAATACAATGGGGTGTTTTTGTTGTGATATTTATACCGATTGCTATTGGTTTTTTTCTCTTTGGTTGGATTGCTTTTAAAGGCGGATATAGTAGTTTGCCTGAAAACTCTGATGAAATAAAATAGCAATTATCAACATATAGAAATTATATGCCTGCGTCAATACCCGTTCCGGAAATTAAGCATCCTATTCCCGATTCATTTCTTTTCTTTGTACACAATCTATTTCTATGTCGATTGAAGTCAGTCATCTCCTGAAGAAGTATGGGGAACAGAAAGCGGTGAATGATGTTAGCTTTCAGGTTGGAAAAGCAGAGATTGTCGGCTTTCTTGGTCCGAATGGTGCAGGCAAGTCAACTACAATGAAGATGATTACCGGTTATCTTGTACCGGATGCGGGTGAAATTTCAGTTTGCGGAATTGATGTAAAAAAATTTCCGCTGGAATCAAAAAAGAAAACCGGCTATCTTCCGGAAGCGAATCCACTTTATTACGATATGTACGTGAGGGAGTACCTGGATTTTATTGCAGGGGTCTATAAAATCCCATCGCGAAAATCCAAAATTGAAGAAGTAATAGAACTGACCGGGCTTAGCCCCGAAGCGGGAAAAAAAACAGGACAGCTTTCAAAGGGGTATAAACAGCGTGTTGGTCTGGCAGCTGCACTGATTCATGACCCGGAAGTACTCATATTGGATGAGCCAACAACCGGATTGGATCCAAACCAGATCATTGAAATCAGGGACGTGATCCGGAACCTGGGCAGGAATAAAACAGTACTGTTTTCATCCCATATATTGCAGGAGGTGGAAGCTTTATGCGACAGGATTATCGTAATAAATAACGGCGAAATTGTTGCTGATGAAAAGATCAGCGTCCTTCAGAACTTAAATAATGAACAGGCTATCCGCGTGAGTTTCAGGGAGACGCTTGAAAAAGAGTGGCTCGCGAGGCTTTCGGCGGTAAAGCAATCTCATACCACTGATGGCAAGCAGTGGAAGCTCGAAACAGCAGATCCGGATTTACTAAAAAAACAACTCCTTGAGATGTCTTTGCAGCATAACCTGAATATCGTTTCTTTGCAATCCGAGAACAAAAACCTGGAAGAGGTATTCCGGAATCTGACCCGCCAGGATAATTCCTGAATATTGACATTTTCACTTCAGCTTTAATTACAAATTTAAATCAACTACTATGAGTTATATTACTGATGTTCATGCCAGACAAATTTTAGACAGTCGCGGAAATCCCACAGTAGAAGTGGATGTAACAACCGAGGATGGTATCATGGGTCGTGCGGCAGTTCCGTCAGGTGCGTCAACCGGAAAGCACGAGGCAGTCGAACTTCGGGATGGGGACAAATCTTTATTTCTCGGTCGTGGCGTTCAGAAGGCAGTGAACAATGTAAATGATATAATAGCAGATCAGATTATTGGGTTAAATGTAAATGAACAGGCATATATCGATAGCATGCTTATTTCTATCGACGGTACGGAAAATAAAGCGAATCTTGGTGCGAATGCCACGCTTGCCGTATCTATGGCAATTGCCAAAGCAGCTGCACAGGTTAGTCATCTTCCACTGTACAGATATCTTGGCGGTGTAAACGCCACAACATTGCCAATGCCATTGATGAATATTCTCAATGGTGGCGTGCACGCTGATAATAAAATTGATTTCCAGGAATTCATGATCATTCCGGTGGGCGCTGAAACTTTTTCAGATGGACTACGCTGGGGTGTGGAAATTTTCCATCAATTGAAAACTGTTCTGAAAAAGAAAGGATACAGTACGAATGTGGGAGATGAAGGTGGATTTGCGCCGGACATTCAAAGTAATGAAGAAGCAATAGAAACCGTTCTGATGGCTATTGAAGCAGCAGGATATAAAGCAGGTGAACAAATCGGAATTGCCCTGGATGCTGCGAGCAGTGAAATGTTCAGTGATAAGGACAATACATATAAATTTTATAAAAGTTCCGGAAAAGTAATCAGCAGTGACGAGATGGTGCAGTATTGGACATCATGGGTTGATAAATATCCTGTGATTTCAATTGAAGATGGCATGGCCGAAGATGACTGGAGTGGCTGGAAAAAACTCACTGATGCTGTAGGACATAAATGCCAGCTGGTGGGTGACGACCTCTTTGTTACCAATGTGAAAAGATTGCAGGAAGGGATAGATAAAGGAATTGCGAACAGCATTCTTATAAAAGTAAACCAGATTGGTACTGTTACCGAAACAATTAACGCAGTACAGCTCGCACAGATAAATGGCTATACCAGTATTATGAGCCACCGAAGCGGAGAAACCGAGGACACGACTATTTCTGATCTGGCAGTTGCCCTTAACTGTGGTCAGATCAAAACCGGTTCTGCTTCAAGGACTGACCGTATGGCAAAATATAACCAATTAATCCGGATAGAAGAATCTCTCGGAACAAATGCAATTTATCCTAAAGGAAAAATTCGTTTTCGTAAATAATTTCACTATTTTACATACCGGAAAAACCATTTTCAGCCTTTTGGAAATGGTTTTTCATTTTTGCAGAGTGGGTCCTAAACAGATGAAAACCAGTGCGGGCATAGGTTTTGCATTTATTTTTTTGAACTTTGCTTTAACTTACCAAAGTTCTTTTGTACTTTAACGGTCCCAATCCCCTTAGAATTCCAGCTATTCAACTCCAATTTTTCCTTACGAAGCCAGTCTCTTTTTTACAAACCACAAAAAAGACCGGTTTATGCGGACAAGTTTCACCCTCAATCTTAAACGTCTTGCAGTTCTCATTGCTGCAGTAATAACGATTTCTTCGTTCAGGCATTCCAGTGGCCATTTTGCAAATAATTTCAGCTATGCGGTTTCCCCGGCAGGTGATGTAAATGGCGATGGCTATGGCGATGTTGTGCTAAGTATTTTTAAATTAGAATTCGGAATAAGTAAAGACGGTAAGGTATTCCTGTATTATGGAACAGGAAATGGCCTTTCGCCCAATCCTGTATGGTCTGGATCTTATTCCCAGGCTGATGCCAATTTTGGCGAAGTAGTAGCCAATGCAGGTGATATAAATGGGGATGGGTTTGGAGATGTTATTGTTGGTGCTTCGCATTATTCCAATGGAGAAGAAAATGAAGGTGCTGCATTTGTTTATTATGGCTCGCCTTCAGGTTTGAGCAAAGAAGCCTCCTGGATTATTGAAGGAAATCAGGCTAATGCCTTTTACGGAGGATCAGTAGCCTCAGCCGGCGATGTAAATAAAGATGGTTATGCCGACATAATTATAGGAGCTCATTTTTTTGACAATGGTGAAACAAATGAAGGTAAAGTATTTGTGTATCTGGGATCTTCCAGCGGGTTATCGAAAACGCCGATCTGGACAGCAGAAGGAAACCAGGTAGGTGCCAATTTCGGTAAATCTGTGGCCAGCGCCGGAGATGTAAATAAGGATGGATATTTTGATGTTATTGTAGGTGCACCCAATTTTGACGCGGGTCAGAATAATGAAGGTCGTGCATTTATTTTTCTTGGATCACCTGTAGGTATTACACAATCTGCAGCATGGTCGGGCGAAAGTAATCAGGTAGAAGCCAATTTCGGCAGTGCAGTAGCGAGTGCAGGTGATATTAATGGCGATGGTTT
>JAATGW010000537.1 GCA_015654495.1 Chitinophagales bacterium | reverse complement strand
CGATAACTTTCTCAGGAATGCCGTTGCCGTTATCCCTTACCGTTATTTCTATCTTATTGCCCTTTTTCTTTGTACTGACTGATACCTGCGGTTGGTATCCCTGGACGTCATGCATGACATCCCTACGAAGTCCTGTTTCTGTTTTCTGTTTCTCTTTCTCCCCTCCTCCCTCTTTCTCTTGCTCTTTCTGCTTTTGTTTTTCTTTTACAGCATAGAATGCATTGTTGAAAACATTTAAAAGTACCCGCCCGATTTCCTGTGGAGCAATATTAATGCTGCCAATCTGGGGATCAAGAATGGTTTTAATTTCTGCATTAAAAGAATTGTCCTTGCCCCTGTACCCATGAAATGCAAGCTTAAGATACTCTTCGGTAAGGGCGTTGATATCAGTCGATTCTTTCTGACCCGTAGTACTGCGGCTGTGCTGAAGCATGCCTTTTACAATCGTATCTGCACGTTTGCCGTGATGATTTATTTTCTCCAGGTTCTGTTTGATATCCGTCAGCAGCTCTGCTACTTCAGGGCTGTTCTCTCCTGCCTTCTGCCTGCTGCCTTCTGCCTCCTCTATCAACTCCCTGCTGACATCAGAAAAATTATTTACAAAATTCAGCGGGTTCTGAATCTCATGTGCAATGCCGGCAGTGAGCTCTCCTAAAGATGCCATTTTCTCTGACTGTACCAGTTGTGCCTGTGCGGCACGGAGTTCCTGGAGAGATTTTGTAAGTGCAAGATTTGTTTCTTCGATTGCCTTTCTTTTCAACTCCAGTTCTTCAATAGTTTCCTCAAGTAAAATAGCCGTTGTTCTTTTAACCTTCTCCGTTCTGTCAAGTTTGAATTCGGTAATGGTTAATGATTTATCAACTTCTTTTACAGAGTTGGCGATATCCTTTTTTGCTGATTCACTCAGGCCCCCGGTTTGCTGAACGATGTTTAATATGGATTGCAGGTTTGGGTTCACTTCAGGTTACTTTTCTTTTAATACTACCACACAGCAGGTATTATTATGAAATTCATGCTTGCCGTTCTTTGATTTTCCAAATTCTCCATAACAGAAAAATCCGATGAAAGGTGCTTCCCATACCTTCATTACCCTTTCAATTTCTTCCCTTGTCATTATGCCAAAAGATAAATAGCGGCTGATACAGGAAAACATTATCATCGCATCTGCGATGTCCTGTATTTCATTCTTCAGGTCTGTACATTCTGCCACTACAGTGTCAATGACATCAAAATCCGGAGGCAGGGAAAAACGGACTTTTGCACCCTGTGGTACGGTGCCAGCACAGATCAGGGAACGGTCTTCCCTGTTTCCAAACATGGCTGTCCGCATTACCGGTGGTGCATTTTCTCTTTCCAGTTGTAATGGATAATAGGCCCCGATATTTGTCACCACATCTTTTCCGGGATCCATGTCGATATCGAGCCCGAGGTATTTAATTACTAAATCCAGTGCAGGTTTATCATCAATAGTGTAAACAATGTTGCCGGTGCTTTTTGTTACGGTCTTTGTTATTCCGATGGGTTTCCAGCCACAGGTGGCAATTCCCTTAATGTCAATTTTATCTTCATCAATAATAAGCGCAACAATTCCTTTTATACTGTTTTGCGTATTTGTAAATACATAGGGTTCCTGCAACAGCAGATCGTCTCCGGCCATGCCACCAAATATAGTGGCTTCTTTTCCGAACCCTTCTTCAATACCTTTAATAATTTCTTCTCCGTCCGTGTGCAGCCATCCGGAGGCAATAATGAAAGCTGGATGTGAAAATGTTTTTTTCCCAGCAGCTCCCAGTTCCCTGGACACCTCAAGAGCTGAACTGCCGGAGGTCTCATAAAACAGTAAGTTGAAACAGGCCGGATTCATATCCAGCAACATAACTGCAATACTCCCCTCCGAAATTTCACTGCTGATGAATTCGCCGGATGTGGTGGACCCAAAAATCTGAATGCCTTCTTTATCAAATAATGAACAGATAGCGTGACGGTCTTGTTTGATAGACAAGAATACAATGGCCAGTGTAGGCCTATACCCGCCAGACCGGCTTTCGGTGAGGGCTAACTGCAGTTCATCAACAGAATATCCTTTAATTGTTTTTGCTTTCATATCTGAACGCGGATTTCCAAAGTTTACTTTTCTTTTAAAGCCACACAACAGGTAGTAAGATTATGCATTTCCAGGTTTCCGCCGGTTGCTCTTGCCAGTTCTGCGTTGGAAAACATACCAGCCATTGGTACGTTCCAAACATTTTTTATCCCTTCAATTTCACTTGTCATCAACGGACCTAAGGAAAGAATTCTACCCGCACAACTGAATACAACCAATGCATCGGCATCCGGCATTTTAGTAGCTTTCAGATCTTCCACACCTTTGATAACTTTATCCATTACATCAAAATCCGGGGGCAGAGAGAAACGCACTTTTGAGCCTTGAGGTACGGATCCGCTGCAGTAAAAAGAACGGTCGTTCCAGTCTATTACCAATCCCGGACGCATAACAGGATCTCCTTTTTCTCTCTGCAACTGTAGAGGAAAATTAGCGGCTATTTCCAACAGTAAACCTTCATTTCCGGGATGTACATTTTCGAGACCGCCATATTTCGTAGTGATATCAAGCACCGGAATATCATCAACGGTATACACGTGATTGCCGATGCTTTTGGTAACCGTTTTTTGAGTACCGACTGCTTTCCAGCCGCAGGTAGCAATCCCATGTATCATTATTTTATCCTCATCCAATGCCAGGCATACCAGGCCTTGCAAGCTTTCAATTCCATTGGTGAAAACATATTGGTGTGAAAATGTATAATCATCGCCGGCCATACCACCAAACACATTCACATCTTTTCCGGCCACATCTTCAAAACCAAATAACAGAGCTTCTGCATCAGTTTCCAGATGACTTCCGGCTATAAGAAATGCCGGGGATGAAAATTTTTCTTTGGCTTTTAAAGCAATGTTTCTTGCGGCCTCGCGGTAATTCCTTTCCCGATACTCTTCAAAATAAATCCGGAACCAGTCCCTGTTTATATCCAGCAACAAAATAACGATTGAGCCTTTTTCCGTTTCCTCGTCAATAAATTCGCCATTTGAAGTAACACCGAATAATGCAATGCCTTCTTCATCCATCAGATCAGAGATCGCATTTCTGTCCTGACTTATAGAAAGAAATACAATTGCCAGCGTTGGTGTAAATCTCTGTCCGTCCGGCAGGCTGGCATCAGCCATACTTTCCAGTAAAGCGGCTTTTATCTCTTCTGTTGATTTTCCTTTGATTGATTTTGCTTTCATTTATTTAATTGACGCTTTAATTATTTTCCGCCTGTGTGTCTTTTGACTCCCGACTCCCGACTGATGACTCCTGACTGATGACTCCTGACTCAAAACTCGACTCCCAACTTCTTTCAAAGCTACCCAACAACAGGTGGTGGAATGAAATTCCTGCCTTGCATTCAACGCTCTGCCATATTCACCATAGGTGAAAAATCCCGCCATTGGTGCTTTGAATATTTCATATAAACCTTCATTTTCTGATGTCGCCAAAGGTCCTAATGCGCTTACCCGCCCTGCGCAGGAAAAAATCAATAATGCATCTGCTTCCGCCTGCTTCACATTTTTTAATTCTGTTGCATCTGCCAATACTTTTTCAACGATGTCAAAATCAGGAGGCATCGAAAATCGAAGACTGGAGCCTTCCGGTACATTGAAATCGCATACGAGTGCGTTTTCTTCTTCATTTACTGAAACTGGTGTACGCATCACAGGAACACCTGAATCGGTTTCCACCTGAAAGGGAAAATGAACTCCGATATCCTGGAACAGTCTATAGTTGTCGTGGTCTGCATTAACATCTTTCCCCAAAAATCGCAGATACATTTCAGGCGCCGGCTGTTCATCAATAGTATATATCAGGTTGCCCTTACTTTTAGTGACTTTTCTTGAAATACCTATCGGCTTCCAACCGGAAATCGCCATTCCGGTTAAACTGATTTTATATTCGTCCAGCACGAGCGCTGCGATTCCTTTATCGGTTTCTTCTTCGTAAGTAAAAACATAGGTTCCTGTAAAGCTGGCATCATCTCCCGCCATGCCGCCATAAATCGTCACCTGAGGCCCAATTACTTTTTCAATGCTGCGTACAAGCGATTCGCCATCCAGAAATTCGCCCTGAGCAGACAATCCGGTACTGCAGAGAATAAATGCAGGCCTGCTGAATTTCTGCAATGCAGTTGTTGCTACCCAGGTTGCTGTTTCACTTATTCCATTTTCACCCATGACTGAAAAAACAATGCTATATGCGTCGCGGGGCATATCCAGCAGCAGGATTACCATTGTGCCTTCATCCTGGTATCCATTGATAAACTCGCCGCAGGATGTAGCGCCGATTATGTCTATACTTTCTTTATGTAGTATTTCACAAACAGCTTTTCGGTCCTGTTTTATAGAAATAAATGCGATGGCCAGTGTTGGTTTAAAATCAGCAGATATACTTTGTTGCAATGCAGCCTGAATTTCCGATACTGATTTTCCCTTTATTGAAATTGCTTTCATATTTTAATGTGAGGATATCTTCCCGCTATATAGTTTATTCCGTAAATTAATCTATTCATAATTCCCGGATTCTATTCTTCTTTTTTATAGCAATCCGATGAAAGAATATTTACCTGGAAGCAGAGCACGCAGGACCTAAAAATACCCATTACAGTGCAATCAGTTTTTAAGGAGTTAATGTTTATTATTTAAGCGGTTTGGTTTTCAGATCAGCATAATCAAATACCAGATTCGTCAGAACAATTATTCCTGTTTTAAAACCTGTTTCATCAAGAAAAAAATCAGGCGTATGATGTGATGCTGAAGTTTGTG
>JAATGW010000263.1 GCA_015654495.1 Chitinophagales bacterium | reverse complement strand
TACTACTATATAACTTCCTTCTTTTGCCGGTAAGGCGGGGAGCCGGAAAGCCAGGCTGGATAAAAAAACATCGTGCATGTCTTCGTCATCCCGTCATTCCGTATTCCCGGCAGAAAAACTATACACTAAAATCGATCATGAAAAAATTTTCTAATCTTCTTCCTCCGGGTCATTGGTTTAAATTTTCAAGTTATTTTTCATTTAAACATTAGCGTCGCGCTGATAGTGAGACTGCCTACTGCCTACTGCCTACTGCCTGAACTAAAACCTGATAATAAATTCTGTTTTATTTTCCTCCGTAGATTTCAGAGAGAATGCAAAACCATGGTTGACCAGAATTTCTTTGTTCAATGTAAGCCCGATGCCCTGTCCGTCCCTCTTTGTACTGTAAAAAGGACTGAATAGCTGACCAGCTTCTTCCGGAGAAATTCCTTTTCCATTATCGATTACACTGAGGCTGCCTGCGAGAGGGTCTAAAACAAAATGAATGCTGCCATTCTCTTCAATCGCTTCCATTGCATTTTTTATGACATTGATGAGTACCTGCTCCATCTGATGTTCATCTGCCATAATAAAAAATGGTTCATCAGTATCCGGCATTATGAAGCTGATCTGTTTTTCTCCGGCCTTCATTTGCATGAGGGTACAAACATGTTGAATGATTCTGTTAAGATTAATTTTTTTCTTATCCGGTGCCGGCAACCTCACGAGATCTGCAAAATTCCTCATGAAACTGTTGAGGTTATAGTTTCGCTCAACAGCCACTTCCAATGCATGTTTTAACGACTCTGTTTGCGGATCTATCCAGATTTTTTCTACATTAAGTGCAGACTGGATAATGGAATTCACTGCGCCGATACTATTATTCACTTCATGCGCCATGATCCGGATTACTTTACCATAGGCTTTCTTTTCAGCTGCAAGAATTTCCGCAGTGAGCTCTTCAATCATTATAAAATGTCTTGGAAATCCCCTGTCGATAAAATGTGATTTCTGAATTTTATAGACAGCTGTTCCGTCAATGCTGAATGATCTTGACTCTCCGGATGAAATTTCCCTGATCCTGGAGATAACCGGATTTGTTATTTCATTGATATTTTTTGAAAGGAGCTGTTGTTCAGATAGATTTAAAAGCTGCAGAATTTTTGGGTTGGCCTGCTGGATATTTTCATCAAAATCAAGGATGATGATACCCGTGGGCGAAGTCTGTATCAGTTTTTCGAGGAACATATGTTGCTGTTCCTGTTTGGTACGTTCAGTTCTCAGTTCATCAATCATTTGGTTGTACACGGATATGAGCTGATCCATTTCATATTTTCCGGTAGCGACAAATTTTACATTAAAATCGCGGTCCTTTATAGCCTCCGTTCCCTGCATCAGCAGTTTCAAAGGCCCCAGGAGCTCATGGTATAATTGCCAGGCAATAAATAATGAAATCAGGATCAGAATTTCAGCAGCAATAAAAAAGACCTTATCCCTGAAAATAAAATACGTTAACAGTAATGCAGTGAGATGCAGTATCACAACAAAAACGATGTATTTAGTCCGAAGATTCATCGTATGGAATATTGTATTTATCCAACCTGCGGTAGAGGGAACTCCTGGTGAGTCCTAAAGAAGCAGCTGCTTTTGAAATTTTATTTTTATGAAAATCCAGTGCTTTCCGGATCATCGATACTTCGATTTCATCAAGGGTCATGGTTCCCACTTCGGGTAATTTCATATTTTCTTTTTTGTAAGTAGAAAAAGCAAGTTGCGCACTGAAATCAGCAGTATTCAATTCTTCTTTTCCTGATACCAGAACTGTTCTTTCTATGAGATTTTTCAGCTGACGGATATTTCCCGGATAGGGTAATTGCTGCAGCCATTTAATTGCATCTTTTGAAATAGTGAGATTTGGCAGGCTGTATATTTCTCTGAGATTGCCAAGAAAACAATTTGCCAGCAGGGGAATATCACCGGGCCTTTCTCTCAGCGCAGGAAGATGTAAACTAATAAGGTTGATCCGGTAAAAAAGGTCTTCGCGGAAACTTCCTTTTGACACCATCTCTTCTAAATTTCTGTTGGTGGCACATACCACTCTGATATCAACAGTTTTTGTACGGCTGCTTCCCAGCACTTCGTATGTCCGGTCCTGTAATACCCTCAGTAACTTCACCTGACTTCCGGTATCGAGTTCACCGATTTCATCCAAAAAGATGGTACCCCTATTGGCCATTTCAAAACGCCCGGTACGGTCGGTTCTGGCATCAGTAAATGAACCACGTACATGACCAAACATCTCGCTTTCAAAAAGTGAAGTTGAAATACCACCAAGGTTCACTTTTACAAAAGGCTTATTTTTTCGCGGGCTGTTCTGATGTATGGCTTCTGCGATCAGTTCTTTTCCTGTACCGCTTTCGCCGGTAATAAGTACTGAGGCGTCGGTGGCAGCCACACGGCCAACTGTTTCAAGCAATTCCTGCATGCGCGGATCTTCCCCGATAATGAATTGCATATTATAGGCTGCATCCAGTTCCTTTCTTCCCAGGCGGATATCTTTTGCTTCGCGGAGCTGCATCAGGGTTTTGATAGATTGCAGGAGGTGCTGATTATTCCATGGCTTATTGATAAAATCGTTGGCGCCAAGTTTCATTCCCTGAACTGCCAGTTCGATGGTGCCCCAGCCTGTAATAAGTATCACCGGAATAGTTACTGATTCTTTCCTGATCTCCTGCAATAAATCCATTCCTTCCACACCACTGGTTTCGATGGAAAAATTAAGGTCGAGGATTATTAATGAGATTGACTTTACTGCAAAAGCCGTAAGTGCTTCCTGTTTGTTGGAAGCAGTAGTTACCTCATAGCCCTCATTTTGCAATAGCAATACAAGAGAAGCCCTCACCGCAATGTCATCATCTATTACAAGGATCATATCAGTCGGGCAATTTAATATTTTTGAGGGAATGCAGATTCATGATGCAAATTAGACTGTATTATGGATACCCCGCAGCCGGTATTATTCTTCATGAAGCGCAACGGCAGGGAAAATAGCTGCAGCCTGGCGCCCCGGATAAAAAGAACAAATCAATACCAGAAAATAGATAAACAAAACAGAAAGTAAAATTGCCGCAATATATACTCCTGCCGGCAGATCGAATACATTGAGTAATGGAAATTGAATCGCAAAAAAAGTTCCGACTGTTATCGAAAGCGTTGCCAGTATCAATGCTTCCGAAACCAGCTGAAAAGAAACAGCATTACCTGTTGCTCCCACTGCCCGCCGCAATCCAATCTCGCCTTTTCTTTTGTTGATATTATACCATAGTACACCAAATAAGCCCAGCGCTACATTTATAATCAGAAAACAGCAAACGATTGATAATACTATCATCGGAACCAGGGCAAAGTAATTGATGCTAGTCCTTTTATTGGTGAGGTGTTCAATTTCAATATTAGACTCTTTCATATAACCAGCGAGCGTTTTATACACCCTGCCTTCCAATGCAGGATTAGCATCAGGGGATACCTTAATAAGCATATGTTCAAAAACATCATTGCTGTCAGGTCTGTTAAAAGTCGCTTTGCCTGCACTTGAATAATCCCCGTCGAATTTTGTATCAGCCACAACTCCGATTATCTGTTGCTCTTTCTTTTCACCCATCATTTTGCCAACAGCTGCTTCATTTCCAAATAGCTCATGTTTTAGACTACTGTTGATTACAATCGGCTTGTATTTTGATACATCATCTTTACTGCTGAACCAACGCCCTTCCTCCAATCCGATATTCAGTACCCTGGTATATCCATCATCGGCACTTATCCATTCGACGCCATTGTTCTCAATAGTATTCTGAGCAAAGGGAACATTGGTGCTGCAATAGCTTATTTCTTCAACATCAGGCAGGGCTTTGATGTTTTTTTTCAATAGTTCAAAGAATTGCTTTAGCGAATCGGTATCCGATGTTTTTATCGGGCTGCTGAAATGCGCGACCCACACATTTTCATATTCAAAACCCATGGGCTTGCGATAATTCGAATAGTAGTATACCAGGAGAGTGAATACGGCAAAGAGTACAAGAAAAGAAATCAGCATCTCTGTTATTAAAAGAAAATTCTCTTTTTTCTTATTCCACATCATCCTGAATAAATGCCTGAACATATGCGATGTTTTAATTTAATTTGAATTTATTGCGATTTTAAAGCCGTAACCACATTGAGCTTTGACATCCGCCATGCGGGATATACACCTGATAATAATCCAAAAACAAGACAAATTAAAAACCCGATAAACAGAACGGTCATGTTTAACGATAGGTGAAGATTTGCGATGAGGTTTGCATTATTTAAGAACTGAATAATCAGAACAGAGAAGAGCACGCCTATCAGGCCTCCGATGATTGTTAGTATCAGGTTTTCAACAATAAACTGGTACACCAGGGTTTTTGACGAAGCACCAAAAGCTTTTCTCACTCCGATCTCGGAAGATCTTTCCATTATTCTTGTCACGTTGATGTTTACAAGATTCAGGGTCGGTAAAAGCATGATCAGCAGCACAAAAATGGTTAATGCAATCAATGCGAAAGTCATACCTGAATTTTCTTCATTGCCTGTTCTCAGATAGCCCCTGATAAATGGATCGGCATGGCTGAATATTTTTTTAAAATCGGAACCCTGTGGCAATGGCAGTTTGCTGACCATTTCATCATATTCTTTTTGCATTGCCGGTACGCCGGATCTGGAACCGGCAAGAAGAATCATTGTAAAAGGGCCCATATACCCGGCATCGGAGAAACCTGTTTTTGCAGCTGTATAGGGGAGATAGATATCGCTATAAAGCATGTACAAAGTGATAGGAACATTTTTTACGACTCCGCATATCCTGTATTCTACATTATCAGCCTCAATGTATTTCCCGATAACCGAAGGCACATCACCAAAATATTCCTTCTTAATATCTTCAGATATCACCACTACCTTTTCTGCATTATCCACCTGTTGTTTTGTTATTGGTTTTCCCTCGAGAAAATCATGATCCAGCACATCCCAGTAATCTGCGTTGGTGTATTTGTAATTAATTGTGATTTTCTTATTGTTTACATAGGTGTTGGTGGAATTGAAATTAGTTGATAAAGCAATTTTAACGGGGGTCTTCAGTTTAGAGACATAGGTTTTATAGAAATTGAACGAAAGAGAACCTCCGTTCATCGACTGGTCTCCCCTTAATTCCATTTTGTTGATGTATAATGACCGGTCTCTTTTCCGGTCAGGGTAGTCATCGTTTACAACCCGGTCAATAAAAGCCGTCATTACCAGTAAAATGGTAAGCGTAAAGCTGATCCCGAAAAGACTGATCAGCGTAAAGAATTTTCTACGCTTCAATACGGCAATCGCAATTTTGAAATAATTTTTTAACATGGTATACTCTATTTCTTTTAAAAATGTATTTCAGCATAGGTGGCTGTTTCTACTACTATATAACTTCCTTCTTTTGCCGGTAAGGCGGGGAGCCGGAAAGCCAGGCTGGATAAAAAAACATCGTGTATTCTTCGTCATCCCGCCATTCCGCCTTCCCGGCAGAAAAAACTATACACTAAAAATCAATCATGAAAGTTTTTTCTAATCTGCTTCCTCCTGGTCACTGGTTTAGATTTTCAAGTTCTTTTTCACTAAAACATTAACGTCGCGCTGATAGTGAGAGTGTCTACTGCCTACTGCCTACTGCCTGTTAAATCACCTGACTTCCATCAAACAACCTCACCAACCGGTGTGTTTTCCTCGCCATATGTTCATCATGTGTTACCATCACGATTGTTGTGCCTTCATTTTTGTTCAGCTGCAGCAGAATATCCATGATCTCATTACCCATTGCACTATCAAGATTTCCTGTAGGCTCATCGGCCAGGATGATTTCAGGCTGTCCTACAATCGCACGTGCAATTGCTACACGCTGTTTCTGACCACCAGATAACTGGGTTGGAAAATGCTTTACCCTGTTTGACAGACCAACTTTTCCCAATGCTTCGGTTGCCAGATCTCTTCTTTCTTTTGCCGAACTTTTTCGATACAGGAGTGGGAGTTCCACATTGTCCAGCACATTGAGATCGTTGATCAGGTGATAACTCTGAAAAATAAAACCCAGTTTTTTATTTCTGAATCCGGCAAGCGCTTTATCAGATAATTGTTCGGTCTTCTGTTCATCAATCCTGATGCCGCCTTTTGTAGGTGAATCCAGCAGACCCATAATATTCAGTAGCGTGCTTTTGCCACAACCGGAAGGCCCCATGATGGAAAGAAATTCACCTTTCGCAATTGAGAGGCTGATATTATTCAATGCCATTGTTTCCACCGTATCCGTTCTGTAAACTTTTTCTACATTTTGTAACTGTATCATTTTTGATTGTTTATTATGTGTTGTTTTACGTTCAACGTTTAACGTTGAACGTTTCCATAGGCAATTTTGCGGTTCTGTTCAAAATCATAAAGCGACAAATACCGGAGTTGAAAATAGGCACCCCAGAAATCGCGCAGGGCAGAAATATAATCTCTTTTTGCCTGGTCCTTTTCCTGAAAAGCAATACTCAGGTCAGTGATGCTTAAATTACCTAACACATATCTGTCTTTCGCAATCTGGTACTTTTCGCTTGCAATACTATCTGCAGCTGCGGTGAGCAGCAACTGATCCTTCATCATTTCAAATAATGTTACCTGTGTAAAAATCTGCTGCGTGAATATCTGCTTATCCTGTTCAACGGCATAAGTGGTAAACTGAAGATTGGCTTCCGCTGTTTTGGTACGTGATTTTGATCTGCCCCAGTCCAGAATAGGAATTGTGAAAATCAGCTGTACTTCCTGCTGATCCAGCGGCTGCTGGTAAACGCCGGGAACGGTCAATGCACTTTTTGAATAGCCTAATTGAGCCGTTAATGCAGCATTCAATCCATTGTCTCCTTTTGCTTTTGAAATATCTCTTTTCGCTTCAGCAATCCTTCTCACAAATGCAATGGCGTCACTTCTGTTGGCATAAGCCTGTTCAAGCACATTTTCCGCATTAACATCCATTTTTATTATCGCAGACGGCAGGATCAGTTTTATTCTGTCAGTACTTTTTAGTCCGGTATAGGAACGAAGATTGAGTGTGGAGATTTCCATATCTCTTTTTGCAATACCAACCGATTTCTGCGCATTCAGCCGGGTTAATTCCAGTTGCAGAATTTCATTCTTTGATATCTTTCCAAGCTCCAGTTTCTCATTTGCAATTCTCAGGATGTTTTTTGTATTTTCCAGGTTGGTAACTGCAATCTGGTAGTTAACCTGCGCCAGTAAAAGATCGAAAAAATAGCCATTGGCATTGAATGCGATCTGTTCCATCGATTCAACATAGGCCTGTTTGCTTTCTTCGTATTTCAAAGGTTCAATTTTCTTATCCCATTTTAGACTGTTGAACTGAAACAGCGGCTGATTGATCCCGATTCCAAATGGCACACCGTTATAAAGTTTTGTATTTCTCTCGAAATCATCGAAACGCTGTAATTGTGTGGTACCAAAAATAGTTCCGCCGGTGGCAGAAATGCTCTGACTGAATGAAAGATCCAGCGAGGAATTATTGTTATGAATAGGTTGAAACAATATGGTTCCATCAGGTTGCTGCACTTCGGTGAATGTTTTATTATAACCGGGAAGTATTCCGCTGAGTGATAACTGTGGTTGGTAATTTGAGCGGAATGTTTTGTATTCCCAGTATTTGGTTTCTTTAATTGTTGCAGCCTGCTTTGATGCTATTGATGTTGATTTCGCCATTTCAACCACATCCTGCAGGCTCAGTGAAATGGTATCATTTCTTTGCGCTCTTAATTCAACAGCGGTGCATAAAAGCATCAATCCAAACCAGCCTGACCATCTTTTCATCTTTGACTTTATTCCTGTTTTCATGTCCTGTTACTGAATGATAATTTCCTTTACATTTTTATATGCACTCATATCCGATATAATAATGGCTTCACCGGCTTTTACATTTTCTTTGATCTGTACATAATCGAAATTGCTCAATCCGATTTTTACCGTTCTTCTTAATGCTTTGTCGCCATTCAAAACAAAAACATCCTGGGTGGTTGCGCCTTTAAATGCGGGTCCGTTAGCTACTCTTAATATATTGTTCTGCGCAGATGTTACCACATAAATATCGAGCTTCATATTTGGCCTGAGCAGGTGGTTATGCGTTTCGTTTAATCTGATATCAAACGTTACGATATTGTTTTTCACTGCCGGTTGAATATTAACTACAGTACCGCGAATAAGGCTGTCATTAACGCGTATTATAGCTGTTTGTCCTATATGAACCTGTTCAAGAAAATTATCGGAGATGCTGCCCTGGATTTTGAAACTGCTCAGATCAGCTATCCTTGCCAGAGATTCCCCTTCAACTACATTAGCACCTATATTTTTATTTACCCATGTCACCACGCCATTTCTGCTGGCAACTATTTCCGCCAGTTGAAATTTTCTAAGTAAATCGTTCAGCTCGCTTTCCTGGATGGCAAGCGCTATTTCAGCTTCTTTTTTCTCCACCTGCATGGTTTGCTGCTTGCTTTTGATTTCGTTTTCCAGTTGCAGTTTTTCGAGACGGGCGACCTTAAGATCAAGTTCCGCTTTTTCAATATCCTCCCTTGTTCCGCCACCAGCTTTGAACAAACGTTTGGCATTTTCCACGTCTGCAATCAGGCTGTTAATTCTTAATTGTTTGATATCGTCGTTTGATTTAATATCAAAAAAACTTTTGTCCAGTTCCAGCTTCAGTTTGCGGATATCATTTTTTTTGGATTCAAGCCTGAACTTCATTTTTTCCAGTTCCGTCTGTGCAGCAGACTTATCGAGCGTCAATATGGACTGTCCTGTTTTAACCTCACTACCCGCATCAAGTAATACTTTTTGTACAGATGCATTTACCGGACTGGTAATGATTTCTTCGAACTCAGGTAATACTTCGCCAGTACCGCTGATGGTGTTTTCAATATTACCGTTTTCAACAAGAGCGATAGTGACGGCAGATTTTTTTACAGAAGTTTTTATTGTAAACCTCAGCAACAACACTGCAATGAGGAGTAATGCTGCTACTACAACGATAATCAGGATTGTTTTTCTTCTTTTTCCAGCTATAACTTCTTCTTCAATTGCCTTGTCCATACAACGATTTGTACCATATTGGTTCCAATACAAATGCCAAAAGAAAATAGCTGAATACGAGGTACTTATGACATTTGCACAGAGGGATTCTGTCCGGTTTCGGACAAAGGGTTTGAAACCGGAATTTTTATGACCGGAAACTCCGGCGAGGAATCAGGATTTTCAAAACCGGCATTTAACAGTTAAACGAATAAATTGGGAAATGCGCCGATGGTAATTGCTTATCATTGTATCGATAATGTGGTGCCTGTTCAGACCTGTGATCAAACTTCAGCAGTTGCAATACATCGTCCTCTCCCTGTTGATCATCCCGGAAAATAATCATTTAGAGTTATTACTGAAGCATAATTCATTTCTAATGATTCTAGTCAGTTTCAGACTTCATTAGATATTATATAATCAGTTAACACAATTTTAGTTGTATGGATATATATCCTAAAAACATCGGTACCCGGGCGAAATCTTTGATTAATTTTTTTCTTTCAATGATTGTTGCTTTTATTGTAACATTTTTAATTAAAGACCCATCGTTTAATACTACGCAGCTCTACGTGCTCTTTCTTTTGTTTTTTGCGATGGGCTTGTGGTTTACTGAAGCGATCCCTCCATTTGCAGTCAGCATTTTCATTATTGCATACCTTGTTTTTATGCTTGGGAATAAAAACCTTAACCCTGCTCCTGAAAATGTAGAAAAATATGTCACTACATTTTCCAGCAGTATCATCTGGTTAATGCTGGGAGGTTTTTTTATGGCGGCCGCAATGACGAAAACCAGACTTGATGAATCCTTATTCAGATTTACTCTGAAAATTTCGGGAACAAAACCGCGGAATCTGCTCATTGGACTAATGGCAACAACCATGATGGCTTCGATACTTATGTCAAACACAGCTGCAACTGCTATGGTAATTGCTTCTGTGATGCCATTGTTGAATAAGCTTGGTGATAAATCAGGATTGACGAAAGCATTATTGTTAGGTATTCCTATTGCGGCAACCACAGGTGGTATGGGTTCGATCATTGGAAGCCCGCCAAACCTTATAGCCGTTGGCGCGCTGGAAAATATAGGTATAAAAGTTTCATTTCTCGACTGGATAATTTATGGATTACCTGTTGCTATCACACTCACAGCTATAAGTTGTATTGTATTGATCAGGTTATTTTTGAAAGATAAAAGCCCGGTTTCAACTGATTTTCTGAATCATGTGGAAACGGCAACATCAAAAGAGAATAAATTGCAGCGCATTGTTGTTCTGATAATAATTTCTGCAACAATATTATTATGGTTAACGAGCACAATCCATGGAATAACTGTCGCAGCGGTTTCTGCCATTCCGCTGGTTTTTCTTACTCTTTCGGGCGTATTAAATGGAAAAGATGTGCAGGGGCTTCCCTGGGACACTTTGCTGCTTGTGGCGGGTGGGTTGTCGCTTGGTATTGCATTGCAGAATTCGGGTTTGTTGGAACATTATGCACAGCAATTGAGGAATATTAAGGTTCATTATATTATTTTGATCGTTCTCTTTGCATATATGACAATGCTTTTTTCTAATATTATGAGTAACACGGCTACGAGCACTGTACTCGTTCCATTAGGTATTGCAATTCTGGTTGGATTTGAATCCCAGGTTTCGATCATAATCGGGCTATCTGCTTCTACAGCATTGTTCCTCCCTGTGTCGACACCTCCTAATGCAATTGCATACAGTACCGGATTTCTGAAGGTTTCCGATTTCAGGATTGGTGGAATTATGGTCGGCTTGCTTGGACCTCTTCTTGCCATATTATGGGTATTATTGGTAAGTTGATCCGGTTTATATTGAGGGCTGTTTCAAAACAGTCTGGTTTTTCATAGAATATTTTAACGCTAATAAATAGACGAAATTGGACTTGCTCCTCATACTCGAATTTCTATATCTGCTCGCCCTGGTAGCGGTTTGCATACGAATCATATATGACACAAACAGTACTGTCAAAACGCTGGCTTATCTGTTGGTTGCCATTTTCATCCCGGTATTCGGAATCCTGTTTTATTTCTCGTTTGTAGTTAATTATCGAAAGAGGCAATTGTATACAAAGAAAATAATCCAGGACGACAAAATATGGGGCCAGGTGAGGCAGGATATACAAACTTATTCGGAGCAAACCTTCTTTAATTTGAAAGAATCTGCGCGGCCAAATAAATTTCTGACAAAATATTTATTGAAGGAAATGAGTCCTCTGACATCAGGAAATATTGCGCGGTTGCTGGTTAATGGGGAGGAGAAATTTCCGGCTGTTTTACAGGCACTCGAAGAAGCAAGGGACCATATACATATTCAATACTACATTTATGAAAATGATAAAATCGGTCAGGCTATCGAACAGCTGTTAATAAAAAAAGCAGCAGAAGGTGTGACTGTCAGATTTATTTTTGACGACTTTGGAAGTCATGGAATCCGGAAGAATATTTCAAAAAGGCTGCGGGAGGCAGGGGTGGAAGCATACCCATTTTATAAAATTCCATTTATCGGAATAGCTAGTCATTTAAATTATCGTAATCACAGGAAGATAATAATTGTTGACGGTAAAAAAGCATTTGTCGGTGGCATTAACGTAAGCGACAAATACATCAATGATCCTGCATCACCCGGGAAATTATTCTGGCGTGATACACATATGATGATTGAAGGACCGGGGGTATTTTATTTGCAATATTTATTTATCTGTGATTGGAATTTTTGTGTTGGCAAACCACTGGAGAATATCAATCAGTTTTTTCCTGACCTGAGAACTGCCCTGCCGGGCGACAAGATTATTCAGATTGCAGCAAGCGGACCGGACTCTTTAAGGCCAACCATTCTTTATTCACTTTTATATGTGATTTATCAGGCGCGGGAAGAGATCCTGATCACAACACCTTATTTTATTCCGGATCAGAGTATAATGGACGCGCTGATTGCAGCTGCACTTGGCGGGGTCTCAGTAAAATTATTGGTTCCGGAAAAATCCGATTCCAGACTTGTGGAACTGGCTGCCTGTTCTTATTATGGTGATCTGCTGTCAGCAGGCATTCAGATTTTCCGATATAGAAAAGGTTTTGTTCACGCAAAAACATTGGTTGCGGATAAAAACCTGGCAGTGATCGGCACCGCAAATATGGATTTCAGGAGTTTTGATCTGAATTTTGAAGTGAATGCAATTGTGTATGACGAAGAGTTTGCAAAATCACTTGCTAATGTTTTTGACGAAGATATTAAGGACGCTGTGCAATTAGTAAAGTCCGAATGGTCAGACAGATCCGTTTTCAGAATATTCCTGGAAAAAATTGCAAGACTGATGTCGCCGATGCTTTAATGATAGACAAGCAAGTATTAATTACATCATGACTTTCAGAATTTCATTTTACAAAAAAACAGCGCTCCATTATTGATCTGTCCTCCTTTTATATGATAACCACGAATTAACAATCCCCATTTGTTATTTAACTCCATGGTGGCCCTGCGCTAACATTTAAAATATTGCAGCTGCATTTGATGGTGACTACCAAAATGATCTGTAGGATTGTGATTTTACTAAAAGAGAAATCGGATATCAAAGTCAATG
>JAATGW010000436.1 GCA_015654495.1 Chitinophagales bacterium | reverse complement strand
TTTGCAGCAAGTGATGGTGTTTATCGATACGATGGAAAATCGTTTACTAATATCACAGGTAAACTAATCTCAGTCCCCATTTTTTCTATTTTAGAAGATAGAAAAGGAAATTTTTGGTTCGGTACCTATGGTTCAGGTGCTTATTATTACGATGGGAAATCCTTTCAAAATTTTACAACTCGGGATGGGCTTGCAAATAATTCGGTTATGCCTATTTATGAAGATAATGCCGGCATTATTTGGCTTGGCACTGGAGGTGGAGTAAGCCGTTATGATGGGAAATCGTTTCGAAATTTTACAACCTCGGATGGATTGACCAATAATGATGTTCATGCTATCGTTCAAGACAAAACAGGGAAAATTTGGTTTGGAACGCGGGGTGATATCACCATTTATGATGGAAAAACATTTACCACTCTCACCGATAAAGACGGCAAAACTTTCAGGAACGTATGGGCTATAATCAAAGACAAAAAAGACAATATCTGGTTCGGTGCCGATGGTCTTTGGCGCTATGACGGCAGTGCCTTTACCCAAATTGATCAGGTGGGTGCTGGTGTTATAATCAAAGATAAAAAGGGAAATGTCCTGACTAGTATAGGTGGCCCCATTTTCCGTTATGATGAACAGTCATTGTCTGATAAAAAGCCACATGTAACTGTAATAAAAACAAAATATGAAGGGCATAGAAATCTGCCTTTCGGGATATTAGTGGCTGATGATGGAAGTATCTGGATTGGATCTGAACGTTATAGTTATGACGGTAAGACCCTCACGACTTCAAAGTAAATTCGCTAAATTAATTCTGATAGGAAATGAAAAATAAAAGGAATGTTTTGTACAGCCTGATCATCTTACTGGCTGGAGTATTCTATTTTCAAGTACAGGCTCAGCAAAAAAAGGACATTCATCGCGCTAACTTTTCTGGCGAATGGAAATCCAAAGAGTCGATAAGTATGGGCGGAAATATTGTTTGCTCATATGACGAGGGTGATCGTATGCTATCTAAAACAATGAAAATAGCAGAGCAGGCAGATTTCCTAATCATAGAAGTACCAAACCTGTCTCCTGGTGCAGCGCTGGCTACAAGCCAGGAGAAACTGGACTTTGACGGTAAAGCAGGCGAAATTAATCACGGCAGCGAAAGAGGAAAGAAGTTCACTGTAACGATGTCAGCTGATGGACAAACTATGACTGTTAATTCAATTGTACACCTGATGACTGCCGTTCCTTTTAGTGTAAATACTCAGAAACAACAATTTGTTTATGTAACAGAGGTTTGGAAGTTGAGCAATGATGGCAATACTATTTCTGTTCAGGCCAATGCAAAATCAACCTTATTCGACGGGGAGCGTTCCTGGAAGACCGTATTCGATAAAGTACTTTAGTATTCAAAGACTTTTTTTGAATGGGATATATCAGAGTAAACCAAATTTCACGGCTCCTTTTTGAAACAAAGAAATTTACCTTGTCAACATAGCAGCATTCCCCCAACCGGTCCAGCGGCACTGAATGTTGGGCACTTTCCCGTTATTATCAAAAGTCCTTGTACGATAAAACGCCCACTGTAACGGAAATTAAGTCAGGGGGACCAGCTTTTTTGGGGATACTGAAAGCGAACGATGGAAGTATTTGGTTTGGATCTATGAACGAAGTGTATCATAATGATGCCCGCCTGCCCGCCCGTGACGGGCGGAGGGGAATGAAGGAGTCGGGCAGGAGAAATCCTTTCGGAATTTCACAGCCTGTTATTTACTAAGAAATGGTTGTAAGATAATACAAAGAAAAATGAAGAAATACGCAGACATTTATATCATATTCCTTATGGTTCCTGAAAAAGGCGGAAGCGTACGATCGCTTCGTCAACCAGGGATCATGAAATGCCGCACTGCCTGACGCCTTCCACGTTAGCGCTCAGCTATGATGAACTTAGATTTTAAAAGCCAATTACGACAGAATGTTAAATTAAGCTTTCACGACGTTTCCAATTTTAAAAACAAAAAGGCTTACGCTCAGACAGATCGTAATTAGTGACGAACAAGAGATCTTCGCTTTACGTTCTGACAGAGAAATAAATAAATATCTTGACCGGCAAATAAGCAATACTATTGATGATGCCAGGAATTTTATACTTAAGGTTATTAAAAGCGGATCATTATATTGGGCAATAACTTTCAATGGCAATAACAGATTGGTTGGCACAATTTGTCTTTTTGATTTTTCAGACGAAAATTATAAATGTGAAATCGGCTATGAACTTCTGACAAACTTTCAAGGGCAAGGGATAATGAAGGAAGCCCTGGAGAAAGTCATTGACTATGCGTTCAATACGATCGGAGTTAAAAAAATTGAAGCATTCCTTCATAGAGATAATCAAAGCTCAATAAATCTGTTGGATAAATTCTCATTTAGGAGCTCAAATGAGACGGACAAGACAAATCCAGACTTAATATGTTTTCAAATGACAAATTCAATTGGCGGCTTTAAATAAAAACTACTGAAAAGTGCGAACCTCTAACATCAGCTCACGCAATACGACGATTGAACATATCCTCACCGATATGAATTCTAACCTGCGACAGAATCAACGGCATTGCCTTTTCGAATTCAAAATCGTATCATTGTAAGTAGCTGTCCGGGCAGCAGTAACACGAGCCCCCTACTGCGCAAAGCCGCTTAGCGTTACTGAAATATTATGAGAATCATCCTTTCCATATTTTGCCTCATTTTCTTAGCAACAATTGCAAACGCTCAGAAAGAATACAGGCTTTTTGAAAAATCGGACAGCGCCGACTTTAATTATGGCTCGCTTTATTCTATTGATACATTTCCGGGTAGGCGAAAAGCTTTCCTGCCTGTTAAAGGATCTTTTACTGTTTATACTTTTATTGCGGCTTACAGGGGCCTCTCCCATCGTGATGAACTGGAGCATGAGTTTCACGACATTCTTATAATAAAAACAGATAAGGATAATTTAATAAAGGATGCTTTTCAATATACTCTTGAGTGGACAGAAATGCCCGTTTCCTATGACCTGCATAAATCCAGGAGTTCAGGCCTGGTATTGTCAAATGAGCTTTCGGTTAAAAAACTCAATTTGCAAAGAGTTCAGGAGGCTGATCATTCAGCCAAAGAAAGTAACGAAGATGGGGTTATCAAATTAAATTAATATTTCAGTTAATATAGAACTCACGCAATGCCGTCGACAGAGCCTGTCTGCTCACTGAGTCCTGTGTACCGGCGGCAGGCCCCCGCCTTGGCTTTTCAATTTTAAGTTAGTAGTATTGTACCAGGTCCCACAAGAAATTGCGGGAGCAGACGGACGAAAATCCCCGAACTGCCATAATGCTGTCCACGTTAACGGAAATGATCAGACAACTTTTAATAATAAGTTTTTTTGTCATTACTTTCCATGAGAATTCATTTTCACAGGACAGTTCAATGGCTGGGTTTACCTATGTAATAACTTTGAATGAAGATTCAGTAATAAGCAGAAAATATTCCTCAAATCAAACATTCCATCAAGGAGTTTTATCAGGTAAAGTTGTAGACGAGAAGTATCTTCCTGTTAAAGGCATCTCCCTTTCTATTGCTAATAAGAATAAAAAACTCGGAATAGTTACAGACAGCGACGGTCGATTCCTGGCTGAAGATCTACATGGAAAGTTTAGTATTGTTTCTTTTTCGGACGGGTATGGCTTTCTTGCGCTTGCAGACTCGATCCCTGAAAAGCGCGGAGTTGAATTGACAATTATGTTATGTCCTAATTATGACTTTGACATTTATGAGATAACATCTCAACAGAGGTTGTCTGACAATGAGATAAATTCAATTAAATTATGTCTTAGGAACGCCTTCAGAAATCGTATGAATTTTTGCGAAAATTGTTGTAAAAGAAATTTTATTAGTATTGTCAGACATTATTAGTTTAGGTACAACATAAATCTTTTGCATTACAAACCGATGAATAAATTCTGATCGGCATTATCATCGATGAGTTGTAGTTCATGCGACATTAACACGGAACAGCTTTGGAATGTGACTTCGGCAGTATAACTTTACCAGCCTACCGGTCCGCAGGACTCCGTGAGCAGGCAGGAACAGCCCCGATAGTTATTTGGGTTCCGGGCAGACAGTCGCCTTGGTCGACCAGGGAACATGGATTCCCGCACTGCGCAAGGTCGTGGGCGTTATACTTTAATCTTCAGATGTGAAGCACTATATTTGAATAGAAATGAAACTTGTCGTTTTCGCCTTATTGACCCTGACCCTTTTTTCATGTTCCTCCATTGGATTGAAGGGTCGACGGGATAAAGATGTCAGTATAACCAGCGAAAATTCTGGTTTATTGCTCGGTTCGTATTTTATGGTCGATACTTTTCATAATGCTAATGACACTATTTCGATAATTATTGATTCTATAAATAGAAATTCCATATTCTACAGTTTCAGTGACTCAAGCAAGCAGATTAAAAAAGGCACATTTAAAGGGCATTTTAAAAAAGGCTATTTCAGGGTTAAAAAAGAGTACAACTTCACATTTCTTTTTGGCCCTTTACTCTATTTGATTCAGGATGATTATAGGTATATCGGGTTATCTAAAAATGGAGAATTGGTGCAAGTCAAAACATATCCAGGCGGAGTTCTTTTATTAATTGCGATTCCAGTAGGAGCAGCAGGGGGAGGACAATATGAAGAAATTTTTAAACGACGGACAGATTAAACGCACAATATTGGCATATTAAATAACCAACAATCAAACCATGGGCGCCTGGGGACCTGGCATACTAGAAAATGACACCAGTGTTGACATCTGGACGGAGTTCAGGGAGTTGTATAATAGCGGTCATTCTGTAAAAGAAATACGGCAGCAACTTGAAAAAGAATATAAGCCTGAAAAGGATAAAGAGAACTATTCAGAAATCTGGACAGGAATTGCTTATGGACAATGGATGTGTGGCGAATTAGAGAAATACACATTAAAAAAAGTAAAAGCGGTTACAAATGAAAGACGGTTGCCCTTGTGGACTGAAGACAGGAAGTTGCTTCAAAAAAGGATAATAATACTTTCCGGGTTCATCACCAGGATACAAACACCCCGCCCAACTTCTTTAAAAAGAAAGAAAGTAATCAAACGAGAGGCTTTCTTTCAGACTGGTGACGTTTTAAGCATTGAAATTAATCCTGAACAATACGTTGCTGCTATCGTTACAACACAAAATAACTATGGAAACGATGGCGAAAATACAATTGCTTTTACCGATTGTTTTTTTTCTAAAGCGATAAAAGTTGAAGATGTTCTTAAAGCTAACATTTTCTATTTAGACCTGGGCGGTGCAAACAGATACTACAGGGGATACTTTAAAGCGATCTTTTCAGCAAGAAACATGGTTAAGAAAATCAATTTTGCACATAAGATTGGAGAAATCAAAAAACACGAATATTTATGGCTTGGAATTGGCACTCCTATTGGGGACTGGAACAAAATAAGCGAGTTGTACAATGAGCAGTTAGCATTTCTGCAAAATCATCAATCTGAAAGGCCTTTGAATGTTTCTGTGCAGGAATTTTTAAAACGAGATGAGAAAATGGAGATGAAACTAATTGATTGGGATAAGAAGATATTCAGCGAGAAACTTAAACTTCAAAACGCTGATCCGTTATCGTAATCTGGCAGAATTTAAAACATATCAATGTCGCGAAGTATTTTCCTTATATTAATTTTCCTTGCTTCTTGTAGAGGTACAGAAAAAAAACAAGTTGACAATTTTATAGATTCGTCTTCTCTGAGCTTGAAAGGTCACGAAGACGAGATTTCTTTTTTGACATCAGATATGTCTGTGCATGACTTTCTAAAAGCCGTAAAAATAGATGACTCAAGTGATTTTAATTCTATAACCATAAAACAGGAATTTAAAAAAGACTGGATAAATGAAAAAGATCTGGACAGCTTAATAACTTTAATTGATTCAAGGGAAAAGTGTAAATGTATTTTGAATCCTTTGTCATCGACTATTCCGATTGGCGACAGCGCCGATGTGGGAGGATATGTGATTCTGATCTTAAATTCATATAGGCATAAATCAACCCTGCAATTCAAGACCTGGGCCTGTCCAAAAACCAATAAAGATGATGTTATAGAAATAACAAGATGGAAAAAAGAATTGAAGCAATCCCGGTTCCGCTAACATCTGTCCTGCGCAATACGGGCTGGCGAACAAATCCTGACCCCATTAATACGGATCAGCTGTAGTTCGGGTGGTAGGAATACGGATCGGCTTTGGAATATAATATCAACAATATATCTTTACCGGCCTGTCGGCGGGCATGGCCAACTGACGTTTCGGATAACAGTCGCCTTCGTCGACCAGGGAACATGAAATCCCCGTACCTGCGTGGAGCCGTCCACGTAAGCAGCAATGCTGCAAGACAATTTGCAACTCACAGTTTCATGCAGTCAAATAACCTGACAATGGACCCGAAACAACTCATAGAAACCTGGGAAATTCACAACAGGATAAATCTGTATTTACTGAACGCTATCAAAGAAGAACATCTTGCAGACCTTTCCGCTTCCAAAGGCCGGAACGTAGGTGAACAATTTGCACACATTCATAATGTACGGTTGATGTGGCTGAAGGCCGCTGATCCCGACTTACTAAAAAGACAAAATAAAATTGAGAAAGGAACACTTTCCAAAAAGCTCTTATCGGACGAACTCAACAATAGCTCAACGGCAATAACTTCCTTGCTGCAAAACGGATTTGAACAGGGAAAAATCAAAGGCTTTAAACCGCACCCCGCAGCATTTTTGGGTTATCTCATTTCACACGAAAGCCACCACAGAGGACAAATTATGCTTTGCTTAAAGCAATCGGGACATCCGGTTGACCAAAAAGTGCAGTATGGACTTTGGGAGTGGGGTTCACGATAATAAACAGTAACATTTATGAAACCGCTGGTATATCCGGGAACACCATTAACAAATAGAACTGGCATAGCTAGCGTTGAACGATGGCGTCCATAACGAATCTTCGAATGAAAACTTAAAAATTCAGTT
>JAATGW010000443.1 GCA_015654495.1 Chitinophagales bacterium | reverse complement strand
TATAGAGTTATTTTCTTATTCTGAAAATATACCTGAGCTCAGGCCGGATTTTTTCCCCGAACCTCAGATACCTGGCATACCATTTACACAGGATGAAAATGCCTATTATTTTATTCGCGACATAAATTATAAAGGATTTCTTCTGAAGGAAAATTCAGAGTCGTCGGATAAACTAACTCCTGTCGGTTCTGTAAAGCCTCCTTTCGACATAAATCTGGTACGGCAGGATTTCCCAATACTCCAGGAAAAACTGAATGGCAAACAGCTCATCTGGCTTGATAATGCGGCAACAACGCAGAAGCCCCGGCAGGTAATTGACCGGATCAGTTATTTCTATGAACATGAGAACTCCAATATTCATCGCGCAGCTCATGATCTCGCCGCGCGCGCCACAGATGCATATGAAGGAGCGCGGGAAAAAGTAAAAACCTTTCTCAATGCAGTTTCTTCAAACGAAATTGTTTTCGTCCGCGGAACTACCGAAGCCATCAACCTCGTTGCAAAAACTTTTGGTGAACAATTTTTACAGCAAGGCGATGAGATTATCATCAGTCATCTGGAACATCACGCCAATATAGTTCCCTGGCAACAACTGGCGTGGAAAAAAAATCTTAAACTCAGAGTAATTCCTGTTGATGATAGCGGGCAGGTGATCCTTGATGAATATAAAAAGCTGTTGAATTCCAGAACAAAGCTGGTCAGTTTTACACAGGTTTCAAACGCACTTGGCACTATTACTCCGGCAAAACAGATTATTGACCTTGCGCACAGCAATGGATCAAAAGTTTTGCTTGATGGTGCTCAATCCGTTTCCCACCTGAAAGTAGACCTTCAGTACCTGAACCCTGATTTCTTTGTTTTTTCAGGACATAAAATTTTTGGACCCACAGGCATCGGTGTCCTCTATGGAAAAGAAGAATTACTTAATTCACTTCAGCCCTGGCAGGGCGGCGGTAACATGATAAAAGATGTTACGTTTGAACACACACAGTTTCATGCAGCTCCATTTCGTTTTGAAGCAGGTACAGGAAATATTGCTGATGCGGTAGGATTGGGTGCAGCTCTGGATTATGTGAGCAAACTGGGCATTCATAACATCAATCAATATGAACATTATTTATTGCTTTACGCCACAGGCCTGATGAAAGAAGTACCCGGTCTGCAGTTGATCGGCACGGCTGCTGAAAAAGCAAGCGTACTGTCCTTTACTTTAAAGGGCTATACAAATGAAGAAGTAGGTAAGGCCTTAAGCCGCGAAGCAATCGCGGTTCGTACCGGTCATCATTGTGCACAACCCATACTTCGACGTTTTGGGTTCGAAAGCAGTGTAAGACCGTCACTCGCATTTTATAATACCTGCGGTGAAATAGATACAATGGTGGCCGTTTTAAAATCGCTAAAAAAATAAATGGCCATTAAGAAAGCATTACTACCGGAATGAAAAACGTCAACAACGATCATTTAATAACACTGCTTCGCAAAATTCACAATGCAGAATGGGAAGCAACACCTTCAACACAGGATTCAATCACCTGGCTGAATGATCTGGTTCAGTTTCTATTTCCGAACAATAACCTGCCAAAACAAACTTCGTATAACGGCATACTTAAGAAAACCCAGATCGATCTTGAAAATCTTTTGCTGAGTTATCTGGATACTAAAGCAGTAGATATTGAATCGATTATTTTTTCATTTTACAGTCAGCTTGAAACTATTTATAATAACCTGCGAAAAGATGCGCTGAAAATATATGAGTTTGATCCGGCGGCATCCAGTGTGAATGAGGTGATAGTATCTTATCCCGGATTTTACGCAATCACAGTATACCGCATAGCACATGAACTTGTGAAACTAAATGTTCCTGTCCTTCCCAGGATCCTCAGCGAGTTCGCACATCGCAATACCGGAACAGATATACATCCTGCTGCAGTTATTGGGGTCCCTTTTATGATTGATCACAGTACTGGAATTGTAATTGGTGCTACAACAGTAATCGGGAACAATGTGTCCATCTACCAGGGTGTAACATTGGGAGCACTGCAGGTGTCAAAAGCATTGGCTGAAACAAAACGCCATCCGACTGTTGAAGACAATGTGATTATTTATGCAAGAACAACTATACTTGGCGGCAAAACGGTGATCGGGAAGAATAGTATTATCGGCGGCAGCGTATTTCTCACTAAAAGCGTTGAACCGGATTCGCAGGTATTCAATACCCATCAGCTACGCATCGACGTTGGTAAAGGAATTCAGGCAGCATCAACGTGAAAAAGAGGCCAAAAAGTTCTAAGCCTTAAGCCGGAAGCCGGTCGGAAGTCACAAGCTCAAAGCCCAGCCAAAAGCACGGAACAATGAACCAGTTAAGAAAATTCACAATAAAAAAAAGCCGCAGTTGCGGCTTTTTTATGAATTCGTTTTCAGGTTTTCTACTTTGCTGCAAAAATCGCCGGATCAACAGCTGTGTTAATTTCAGCTTTTTTCACTTTTGATGACATCTGAAACTGACCACCATAATCGTATTCAGTTGAGTATGGGATTACAATTCCAAAGTCAGTCTTTTTAAAATCGGAAAAAGTCAGTATGATATCAACCTGCTGTCCCATCATTTCAGCCTGCTGAACCGCACGAACAAGATAATAGCTGGTTGGATCAAAATAAAAGGTCTTGGCGACATTATCGCTTGTAGTATATTTTATTTTATAGGCTTCTGTGTCTCCTATTTTTTCTTTTCCCAAAAGTTCAACTTTACCACCACGTGATGCATAGTCAAGCAACGGGGTAAAATAAATTGCTTCTTTATTAGCTTTGTACTGGTCTTCAGGAATCGCCGTCATTTCTGCACTTCCGCTCATAGGATTTACTGCCCAGCCGCCTTTGTCGGTAACGATCTGTATAATTTTCTGACCCTGAAATTCAGATTCAGTTTTAAACCCCTTGCCAACGAGCACCGTTGTAACAGAGGGAGCGTCGTTCCCCATTATCTGCATGGTGTTTTCTGTTTTGATCGAGGAGACTTAAGCAACCTTGGCCTTGCCTCCTACCGCTTCGAGGTGCTTCGAGATAATTTCATCGGCAGTCTGGGCATTTGCATGGAATATTCCCGCAGTGATCAGACCTGTTAGCAAAAACCGTTTTACATTTTTCATTTTAAAAGCATTAAATTTTTAGATGATAAGTTTTTATACTTTCACAGCTTTCTAACAACATTTAGTGTGCCGTAAAATCCAAATTTAGGTTTCTCCCCGAAGAAATCCGGAAAATAGAGACCTGCGCCGGATTTTCAGCGACCAGTGATCTTAATGTTTGCAAAACTTTATCAATGGGCTGGAACCCGGAGACCTATAATAAATTCAGGGAAGAACGCCAGGCACCGTTTACTGACCTCCTGAAACTTATCAACAGGCGTGAAAACATCTCCGTTATCGACCTGGGTTGCGGTACAGGTGAACTAACATCTATCCTGGCCGATGCTTTGCCAGGTAGCCGGGTACTTGGGATTGACAATTCTGCTGAAATGCTTTCGAAGGCCGCCGCATTCAGTAATTATGATCTGCAGTTTGAACAGGAAGGCATCACCGAAATCACAGAGTCCGGAAAAAAATTTGACCTTATTTTCTCCAATGCAGCACTTCAATGGCTGGATGATCATGAAAAACTGATTCCTGATCTGATCAGGATGCTCAACGATGGCGGACAGCTGGCTGCACAGGTTCCTGCCAACCACAACCATTTTACCCATTTTGCGTTGAATGAACTGGCGGCGTCAGATTCCTATAATCAGATTTTTAAAGGATGGACGAGGAAAGTTAATGTTCTGGACATCGATGCCTACGCACAGATCTTATTCGAAAATGGTGGCCGGAATATTATAGTTTTCGAAAAAATATATCCTCATATGCTGAAAGATGCAGATGCTGTTTTTGAATGGATGTCAGGAACTGCATTAATCAGATTCCTGGATCGGCTGCCGGAATCAATGCATGAGAATTTCAAAGAGGATTACAAAAAAATAATTCGTGGGAATTATACAACCGGGCCTGTGTTTTATCCATTCAGACGGATCATTTTTTCTGCCGTTTTTTCCAAATTATAATTAGAGCCTGCTGTTTGAAATAGAATACTTATCAGTTACGGATCTTACGATAAAATTCATATTTAAACTGCAAGCCTTTCGGCTAAAACGGATGAAAACCCTTGTATGGCTGCAGATAAATTTCC
>JAATGW010000113.1 GCA_015654495.1 Chitinophagales bacterium | reverse complement strand
TACTGCTGATAAGAAAACGATAAAAGTTTTAAAGTGATTTTACTTCCTAAAACATCTGTTATTTTCTCAATGTTATTGACCACAACGGTAGCAGTATTGAATAATTTATTTTGAATCTGAATTTTATATTTTTTGATAAAATGCTGAACGGCTATGACCCGTATTATTGCTCTATTGATCCTGACAAGTTTTTTATTGAGAGCCACCTGCTGTAAAGTATAAAAAGCATTTGCTGTTGTGAACACCATTGATAGCCAAAAAGATGTTCAGCGTTTTTATTTTTCCAGTCGTAGAGAGTTGATCGTGGGATGGTATACTTCAGATC
This sequence comes from Chitinophagales bacterium, assembly GCA_015654495.1. Classification (GTDB taxonomy): domain Bacteria; phylum Bacteroidota; class Bacteroidia; order Chitinophagales; family Chitinophagaceae; genus Pollutibacter. The sequence continues at coordinate 3,932 of JAATGW010000113.1, read as the reverse complement.
ATTTGGCAAAAAATCGAGATAAAAAGCAACGAGCACAAAGGGGTGATAGTTTTTCCCGGGTGGCGGGTTTTTCATTGATGATGAATCGCGGGAAAGTTAAATATATTGCACTGAAAGTCACTGAAGTTAATGCTGAACAGAATTGGTGCAGTACAAGGGTGCGACGCAAGGGACTGTCATAGCAGTACAGAAGCCGGTGTCAAAATCAGGATGCCGGCAGATTATTTTATTCTTACCGATAACCATTCCTTTGCTTTCTTTTCTGCTTAACAGCGATTATAAATTTTTCAATCTTCCCAGTAAATCCTTGTCAGATATACTCTCTGCCTGTGATTTGTCGTAGATAGAAAGCAGGAAGATATTTTCTCCTGCGACATGCACATGTGTTATAACACGGGCACCCCCCGATTTGCCTCTAGCCCTGGATGTGACAGCCAATCGTATTTTATAACAATCGTGACCAAGAGGCGTGCCGGTGGTTGGGTTTTGTAAAAGTTTTTCTCCCAGTTCCGCAATATCCTTTTTGACGGAGGGATATTTTTTTGCCAGTTGTCTGAGCTCCCTTTCAAAGGGTGGCGTGGGTACAATTTTAAAGCTCATCCAACAGCTGTTTGAAGGACTTTGTTTTTACTTTTCCTTTTTTATACCTGTTCGCGAAACTTACCGCCTCATCGAGATCTGTAAGAACCTTTTTCTCTTTTGCCGAAAGTTTTTTAGGTTCCACCACTTCAACAAATGCCAGTTGTTTGAGAAGTTCTTTTAAGAAAGGAATTTTATTCTTGTTCCTGATATTAAGAATCAGTTGTTCCATGTCCGCCGGTTTTATTATTACAGTACAAATTTACACAAATTGGAGGAAAAGAAAATGGTCATAAAATTTACCTGTTCACGGCCGGCAATCTGCTAACTGGCTAATTCCCTCAACCAGGTTGTAAAACAGCACACCCCTGATGCAGCCGAATCAGAATTCTTCTACGACAGGCTGGGCAGATTAACTGCATCACAGAATAAAGAGCAGAAGGAAAATGCATCGTACAGCGGAACAGCAGATCGATACAGTTATACGCTCTATGATAATCTTGGCAGGATAAAAGAAGTGGGTGAAAAATCAGGAGCTGAGGATATCCGGGAAATTGACATACTTGATAGCACGGAACTAAAATCCTGGCTCGCCAGTGGTAGAGACAGACAAATAACAAAGACTCATTATGATTTGCCGGTTAGTGATTTCCAGAATTTCCTCACCTCACGCAAACGCGTAGTGGCGAGTGTGTACCTGGAAAATAAAGCCGATTCCGAGGGCGATAGTACATTGTACAATTATGACATACTGGGTACCAATGGCCTTACCCAGGTCGGCCTGAATCATTTTTTTCTGTTTGCGTGCCTAGGTGATTCTCTTTCCAAACTTCATGGTGTATCGGATTCAGGGGCCAAAAAAGCTGTGCTGGGCAAATTTATACGTTAAAGCCGGCAGCAGAGCAATACCATCCCTTTGAATGACCATGTTTAAAAAGCTAAATTTGTAAGAAACGAATATTATGACAGTGTCTTCATTAGACAGCGAGTTCAACAGGTACTGGTCACTGCTGACACCGGTTCAGAAAGAATCTTTGTTAAGCGTGATCAAATCTTTTGTTATTCCCCGGGAGAGGATCAGCATTGAACAATACAACAAGGAAATAGATGAAGCCATAACAAGGGTGGAAGCGGGTGAATTTTACACGCAGGAAGAGGTGGAAAAGATGGCAAAGGAGTGGTAATGAAAAAAATGAAAATCAGGTGGGACAAAACAGCCCTCATTTATTTTAGCGAAGCCATCCGTTATATCAGTAAAGACTCTGTGCAAAATTCGGACAAGGATACTTGCAACGATTATGGAACTATCTTTTCACCCGGAGATCCACGCACCAAAACATCCCACGGACACGGCAAAAAAAGCCGTGCATTAATGATCCGGATCCGGAGTTTAACCGGAAAGAAAAGTGAATGCGCAAACGATCCGGCAGAGCATGATTGCTATCCTTTCCAAATAAGAACATGAAATCAGTTTGGTACAGGTTTTAATGGGTACCGGAATCCTTCTGCTACGGGGGTTAAAGACAAACTGAAACAGAAAGGCTAAAGGCGGCGGTCTGATGGGATGAGCCGGGTTTGTTATGTGCCTTGGGGCTAAAAGGTTAAATTTGTAAATAAGTAAAATTTAAAACCATGGTTTTAGTGTTGAAAAAAGGGGCGAGCAAGAAGGAGATTGAGGCGATAGAAAAAAAGCTTTTCAGGCGGAAAGCGAAATCAGGCTTTGATGCAAAAAAGTACAATGGGGTCATCAGGCTGAAGGAAGATGCAATGGAGATACAAAAACGCTTAAGGAATGAATGGGATAAAGATTTTAGTTGACACCAATATCCTCTTATATTTATTGGGTGGCAACGACACACTGAAGGGATATTACAAGGCAAAAATTTATACCTGTCCTTTTTAACGGAACTGGAACTGATCGGCTACCGCAATATCACGGCCAAAGAAGAAAAGCAGGTAGAGCAAATCTTAAGCGACTGCATGATAGTATCGTTCAATAATGAGATCAAACAGCAATATGTACAGCTGCGAAAGAAATATCAGTTAAAACTGGTGGATGCAGTCATTGCTGCAACAGCCATAGCATTAAATCTTCCATTGATCACTTCAAACAAACAGTTCAGAACAATCAGGGAACTGCAGTTGCTGCACTACGACAAATAGCACCACCCTTCTGTTGTAAGAACACACATAACCATCTATGTAGTCGCGCAATCCACAAAAACCAGTTTCAGAACTTCCATTCCCCGATAAATAAAAACGACAAGATCTATCCATGATCATTTTCCGGTAAACAGATTTTCACGCAAATCCTGCACAGTAAAGGGAAGGAGGCTTAAATGAATAGCCCGGACCCTTGTGGAAAATTCCACGCGAATCCACAGTTTCGCATCTTCCCTGTTAAACTCAGGTTTAAAATCCGGCAGACAAATCATAACCGGATTTGCTTCCCTATTTTTGCAGCCTTAACCAATAACAACGAATAATGCATTTTAAAACTTTTCTTACACTCGTTATCGCAACAGCTTCCGTATCCCTGCTGAGTTGTGGTAATGCTTCGACCGCTGCAGCAAGTGACCCTTCACAGTCAGTTCAACCAGCTTCTGCTGATACAACAGCACTACCTCCGGTTGAAAGCAATGCTGCCAATACAGAGTATAAGCCAGCTTTTGCAGGTCAGACACGTATAAAAGGGGTTAAAACACAAACTGCCTACAAAGTGGATGAAATTGCAACCAAACTCGGTCGCCCATGGGCTGTTACACCAACGCCCGACGGACGTTTACTGGTAACAGACAAGTCCGGCTTTATGCAGATCCTCGGAACTGATGGAGTTGTTCAGAAAAAAGTGACCGGCTTTCCGAAAGTTGACGATGATGGCCAGGGTGGATTACTTGATGTGGCTTTCGATCCCGATTTCGCAACAAATAAGACGATCTATTGGACCTTCTCAGAAAAATACGGAAAGGGCAACCTGATGGCCCTCGCAAAAGGGCAACTTAGTGCTGATGAATCAAAAGTGGAAAATCCGGTTGTTATCTTCCGCGCAACACCCGATCTCAAAAGCAACCTCCATTATGGATCAAGGATCGTTTTTGATAAAGAAGGAAATATGTATGTAAGCACAGGTGAACGGTCTATTCTGGAAGGAAGAAAACAGGCGCAATGGCTTAACTCAGGACTTGGAAAAGTTTATAAACTTACCAAAGAAGGTAAACCTGCTCCCGGCAATCCCTTTGCAGCGCAGAAAGATGAGATGCCCGAAATATACAGTTATGGTCAACGTAATACACAGGGACTTGCGATACTTCCGGTAACCGGTGATATCTGGGAAGCTGAATTTGGTCCAAGAG
>JAATGW010000102.1 GCA_015654495.1 Chitinophagales bacterium | reverse complement strand
TACTTCTCACCTCTTACCTCATTTAAAATCCGTCGCTATCAGATCATCGAGCCTATGGCTCTGAAATTAAAATTTTAAGAGAAATATTTTGTGCAGCAACTAATGATCTTCAGCACTTCTTACTTCGTACCTCGTACTTCTTACTTCCCTAGTATCCTCTAACATCCTTTCCTTCCATATAATTCATGAAGGCTTTGTTCACCACGCGATTACCGCCGGGAGTAGGATAGTTACCTGTAAAATACCAGTCGCCCGTATTTGTAGGGCATGATTCGTGCAGGTCCTCAATGGTCTGGAATATTACTTCCACTGGAATTTGCACTTCAGGAGGTGTGATGAGTTCAGCAATTTTCCTTGCGATCACTTCCGGAGTAAATGTTTTGTAAATATGTTTTACAAGGTTCTCGCTATGAAGATTATTATTGCGTTGTAATTCCTTACAGCGGGCATATAATTCATCGAGCATGCTTTCTTTTCCTGCATCTCTCAATAATGTGATAGCAGCCCTGAAGGCGATGAAATCACCCATCTTGCTCATATCAATTCCATAGCAATCCGGGTAACGGATCTGGGGTGCAGATGATACCACAATAATTTTTTTCGGATCAAGCCTGGAGAGCATTCTTACAATGCTTTCTTTGAGAGTAGTTCCGCGAACTATGGAGTCGTCAATTACTACAAGGGTGTCAACGCCTTTCTGAACAGTTCCGTAGGTAATATCATATACGTGCTGAACCATCTCGGTACGGTTGGAATCTTCGGTAATGAAAGTGCGCATTTTTACATCTTTGATTGCCACTTTCTCCACCCTGATTCTTCGGTTGATCATCTCCGAGAGTTTCTCCTCGTCAAAATCCTTACCCCAGGCCATAATCCGCTGAATCTTGATTTTATTCAGATAGTCTTCCATCCCTTTCAGCAGTCCATAAAACGCCGTTTCTGCAGTATTTGGAATAAATGAAAAGATGGTATGCTTCAGATCATAATTGATAGATTTCAATACAGCATTACTCAAATGATGGCCAAGCGCGATACGTTCCCTGTAAATCTTTTCATCGCTACCGCGCGAAAAATAAATGCGTTCAAAGCTACAGGCCCTTCTTGGCTGAGGGTCGAGTATCTGTTCAATTGTATATGTGCCGTCGGCTTTTACAATCAATGCATTTCCGGGCATCAGTTCCATCACCTCATTTTCGCCTACATTAAAACTGGTACGTATAGCCGATCTTTCAGAGGCGCCGACTATAACTTCATCATCAATATAATAATAAGAAGGACGGATACCATGCGGATCACGGATTATGAAAGAATCTCCATTACCCAGAATGCCCCCAACATGATAGCCTCCGTCGAAGAGTTTAAATGATTTTTTCAGTACAGATGAAAGACAAATATTACCGGGATTAGTTTCATCTTCTTTCACCTGGAAATGATGCACCACTTCCATCATTGCAGCGAGATCACTTTGTTTCTGAAATTCGCCTGGTTCAATATTGGCGAGTGCGAAAAGTTCATCTTTATTTACAAGATTAAAATTCCCGGCAAGTGCAAGATTCCGCGCTGGAATTGTCCCCTTCTTTATAAAAGGATGGCAGAATTCAACATTGTTTTTTCCCTGAGTACCATATCTGAGATGCCCTAACATCAGTTCTCCCATAAAAGGAAGATGCCCCTTCATCAGGCCCGGATGTTTGCGGATATCCGGCTGGTATTTCTCCAGTTCAGTAATTTCTTTACCGATAGTTGCAAACAGATCAGCGATTGACTGCGGAGCATTACTACGTAAACGGTGAAGAAAGGGATAGCCAGGCTCTGTATTCAGCTTTACTGTCGCTATTCCCGCTCCATCCTGGCCGCGGTTGTGCTGTTTCTCCATAAGGAGATAGAGCTTATTAAGGCCGTATAATGTTGTACCTTTTTTCTGGAGGTAATAGGAAAACGGTTTTAATAGTCTTACGAATGCGAAGCCGCACTCGTGTTGAATTGAATCGCTCATGGATTATTTGTGAGAAACGCAAAGGTAACTGGAAATGACTTAAGAGAAAGGTATAAATCAAGGATTGAAAAGCAGAAATCACAGATTAACTTTTCTTTCCCAGAGGCAGATCAGTTTGAGGCAAGTGAAGGGAACTGTCTGCGGATGCCTTCGCAACCCATAAATTCCTTGTCAACCATAATATAGTAAGTTGGCAACTTGGTCTGAAACCATCTTTCAATCACTTCATTCTTCTTTTCTGCGATTGCTCTCTGAGCAATCCTGTTATAATCATCTTTCATGTTTTCCCGATGAGGTTCGGTACGACTCTGAAGATATACGATCCTTACACCAGTTTTACCTCTTTCGTCTTTGTACTGAATCGGCTGTGAAAATTCTCCGATTTTTAATTTATCCAGCTGCGTAACAAGGTCTTTATCCAGTTCATCAATTGTAACAAAACTTCCGCCGCGTCCCTGAATAACTCCCGCAGTCATTTTACTGAGTTCTTCTTCACTGTACTTTGTAACAGCTTCACCAAAGCCGACTGTTCCGGAGATCAGATTAGAGCGTACGCTGTCGAGTTTTGACTTCGCTGCAGCCAAATCTTCGTCCAGTATCTGGGGAACTTTAAGAATATGGGACACAACAATATCATCACCATTCCTGCTGATCATTCTAATAATATGATAACCGAATTTGGATTTTACGATTGGAGAAATCTGTCCTTCTTTTAACCTGAAAGCTGCATTTTTAAATTCAGGATCCCAATGTTTATCAGCCTTATTCATTTCATAGCGGCCGTTATTCTGTGCCTTTCCCGGATCTTCTGAATATAGGCGAACAAGATTATCAAAGGAAGTCTTGCCTGCTTCAACCTGTTTTTTATAATCAAGTAATTCATCCTGTGCAAACTTTTCCAGTTCACGGCCTGCTTTGGGATATAGTACAATCTGACCTACAACGAGTTCTGATTCATAAAAAGGAAGACTGTCTTTCGGGATCTTGTCGAAGTAGTTTTTTACTTCAGTAGGTGTGATCTTAACGTGTTCAACAATATGAGCGCGCATGGCTTGCGCAAGTCGCCCTTCTTTAATAGATTTTCTGAAGTCTTCCTTAACCTGGTATACGGTACGACCTGCTATCTGTTCAAATGCTTCTTTGCCGCCATATTCCTGTACAAAATAGCGGATGCGCTGGTCCAGTTCAGCTTCAACTTCCTCATCTGAAACCGGAAGGGAATCTTTTTCAGCCTGCAATATCAGGGCTTTATCGGCCATCATCTGTTCAAGTAAATAACATTCTGCGTTTGGCGGAACCGGGCGTTCCTGACGTTTCATGTCATCGATATAGTTTACAATGTCCGAACGCAAAACGATCTTATCACCTACTATACCCACGATCTTATCGGCTATAACCCGCGCCTGCTGAGCTTTTGCTCCAAAGTAGGCGATAAATAACAGGAAAAAAAGCGCAGATTTTTTCATACCCAAAATTGCAGTTTTCATTACCCGAAACCGCCTGGTGTTTCCTAAAATTATCCTAATTATAAAGTACGTTTAACTTCTTCCTCTTCAAATGCTTCCACAATATCACCTACCCGGATGTCATTGAAATTCCTGATGGTAAGACCGCACTCGAGTCCAGGACCGACTTCCTTAACATCATCCTTGAATCTTTTCAGGCTACCAAGCTCAGCTGCCTGGCCTTCACCTTTGGGATATTCAACGATACCGTCGCGGATAACGCGTATTTTGTTGTTCCTGCTGATTTTACCATCCATAACCTGGC
>JAATGW010000085.1 GCA_015654495.1 Chitinophagales bacterium | reverse complement strand
CGTAACACTAACCGCTACTACCGAATTTGGCTGTAATGAAACTATAACCAGGCCCGCTTATATTATTGTTAACCGTTCGCCTGTAGCCGGCATAACCAGTTCTGTTGATTCCATTTGCGTGAACAACTCCATAACATTTGCCGGTGTCATACTACAACCTGATACTCTTGCACTCGCGTGGAAATGGGATTTCGCAAATGGTCAGACATCGATCTCGCAGAATCCGCCGCCTCAACTCTATAACCAGGCAGGAACATTTAATGTTCTGCTTTATGTAACCAACAGCGTCGGTTGTGTTGACACAGTTGTACACCCTGTATATATTCAGCCGCTGCCAATGACTGAAGCCGGAATTAACCCCGATATCTGTCTTGGCCAGTCAATACAACTGAATGCAACCGGAGCAGTGACCTACCAATGGTCACCGGCAATCAACCTCAGTTGTACCAACTGTGCTAACCCTGTGGCAAATCCATCAGTTACGACAAAATATTATGTTACCGGCTTTACTACTTTTGGATGTTCGTTAAGGGATTCAGTAACCGTAAATGTTATCCAGCCGTCACAGGTTGTAGCACCGAAGAATGATTCTCTCTGTATCGGCGAACGCGTTCAGCTTATTGCTACGGGTACTGAAGTGTACACCTGGACACCCGCTGACGGACTGAGTAATCCTAATATTGCAAACCCGATGGCAAGCCCCACAACCACAACCACATACACTGTTACCGGAAGTGATATTAAAGGGTGCTTTGTTACAACAGATACGGTCCGCATTTCTGTGTTCCCTTATCCATCGGTACAAACAAGCAGGGATACCACGATACAGGTCGGATTCTTTACACAGCTGCATTCGACTTTCTCTTCAGATGTTCAGAGTATTCTGTGGAGCCCGAATGTAGGACTGAGTTGTACGACATGCCCCAACCCTGTGGCTTCACCAACAGTGAATACAACCTATACCATAACGGTAAAGAACAGAGGCGGATGTTCAGCCACAGATGCAGTAACCATATTTGTAGTATGTAATGATAATAACCTGTTCATGCCAAATACATTCTCGCCAAATGGTGATGGTATGAATGATGTGTTATATCCCCGTGGCCGTGGTATCAATGTCATCAGGTCATTGAGAATATTCAACCGTTGGGGTCAGATTGTATTCGAGAAAAAGAATTTCAATGCGAATGATCCTTCAGCGGGATGGGATGGAACATTTAAAGGGGTTAAATTGTCACCAGACGTTTACGTATACATGATGGATCTGAGTTGTGAAAACAATTCAATCATAACCAGAAAAGGCGATATAACCTTGATCCGATAACCAGTCAGCAATAATAATGTGAAATACTTTAAACCACTATACCGCCAGATTCTCGCATTACTTACAGGCATTTTCTGCCTGGGAGCGGCGAAGTCACAGGACCTGCATTTTTCGCAGTTTTTTGAGGCGCCTTTGCTCCGGAACCCATCGCTTGCAGGATTATTTGAAGGCGATGTCCGGGTACAGGGTGTATACAGAAATCAGTGGAACAGTATTTCATTTCCCTACCAGACAGGCTCATTGAATGCGGATTATAAATTTCCGGTTGGCAAAGGCGATGATTTTATGACTGTTGGTATTCAGACCTTATTTGACAAAGCAGGTACTGTCGCATTAAATACAACCCATTTTCTTCCCGCTGTAAATTTTCATAAAGCGGTTAGTGCTAACCGTAACTCTTTTCTTTCGCTTGGATTTATGGGCGGCATAGTTAGCCGAAGGCTTGACCGGTCAAAAATCACAACAAACAATCAATACGATGGGTTTGGATACAATGGCTCACTTCCTGATGGAGAAACCTTTGTAAACAACTATACTTATTTTGATGCAAGCGTTGGTATGAGTTTCAACAGCACACTTGGCGACGAGGAACAGCATACCTATTTTTTAGGAGTGGCATATCATCATTTTACAAAGCCGATGAATTCATTTTACAGGAATATTAACCATCTTCCAAAATGGGTGGTATCCGGCGGCCTAAAGCTTCATATTGATATGTTTTCTTATGTCACTTTTCATGCAGATTACAGTTTGCAAAAACCTTATGAAGAAATTATCGCCGGAGGTATGTACTCAAGAAAAATCGGCGATGAAGATGTTCCAACTTACACCGTTCACGCAGGACTATACTACCGTTATAAAGATGCAGTAATCCCTGTGGTAAAAATGGACTATTATCCTTTTTCACTTGCTTTCAGTTATGATATAAATGCTTCAAAACTTTCAACTGCCAGCCAGGGGCGTGGTGGTATGGAAATTTCTCTTTCCTACATTGCATTTATTAACAAGGAAAATTCAACAAAGAATCTGAAGTGCCCGAAATTCTGATCATTCTTTCTTTCTGATTCCGGGTCATGGTTTTTAAAAATCTCCGCTGATATTTCACAGGCTTTTTTTTGCAGGTCTGAAAATATTCTGATTTACAAACTGCATTCCCGCATTTTTCCTTTTTTAAGCCTTGCACGGGAATAAGCCGCTCACTTTCCAGTCTCAGATTACAACCTTTTAGCTTATTTCATGTTATTAATCCTATAAGCATCATCCTTAATGTCACTTCAACCCGGACAAACAGCGCCAGCTTTCAGTTTATATGATACCGGTAAAAAAAAGGTCTCCCTTTCGGATTATAAGGGTAAAAATGTACTGATACTGTTTTTTCCCCTCGCATTCACCAGTGTTTGCACTGCTGAACTTTGTGAGGTGCGGGATAATATGAGCAGATATGAAAGTTTAAATGTGCATATTCTCGCAATCTCAGTAGATTCTCTTTACTCCTTAAAGAAATTCAAAGAGGAAATGCAGCTTGACTTTCCCCTCCTTTCGGATTTCAACAAGGATGTCAGCAAAGCTTATGGTAGTCTTTATGAGCTGTTCACCTTTGATATGAAAGGAGTTAGCAAACGTTCAGCCTTTATAATCGATGGAGAAGGAATAATCAGGTACGCAGAAGTACTCGAAAACGCGGGTAAAGTACCAGATTTCAATGCAATACAGCAATGTCTTTTAACGTTTGTTTAACCGGCAAAGACTTTTTCTGTTTTATTGATTATCAATTGATTACAAATTTATTTTTGACAATTTATAAAGCTTGCTTTTTTAACATTTAGGTATTAATTTAGTGTCGTATAGTTATCTTTGGACAAGTATGAGAAATTTTACACTCATTTTTATTGCAGCACTCATTTTCTCTTTGAACGGGAACGCACAAACGAATAGTGCGCCTGTTTATCAGAATGCTGCAAGGATTGTAAAGTTCTTCCCCAACCCGGCCACTACCTATATCAATTTCGAATTCCGCAATCTGCTCGAAAAAAATCATACACTTCAGATCTATAATTTTCTTGGAAAAAAAATCCTGGATATGCAGGAACTCAATCCCAGAGTTCAGGTGAATCTTACAAATTATACCCGCGGCGTTTATATTTTCCAGGTCAAAGACAAAACAGGGAAAGTAGTCGAGTCAGGAAAATTTCATATTGAAAAATAACTTTAACGTTCAATGTTAAATGTTCAACGTTAAACGTAAGAGTTAGCTAACTTCCACAATCAGGAATTTCAGATAATTGGTATTCTCCAGTCCATTTACTATCGGATGATCTGAAGATTGCGCCTGAAATTTTACCTGTCTTATTTTTTTGCGTGCATCTTTGGCAGCCATCTCAATGGTCTGGAGAAAAAGTTCCGGAGGCACCAGGTTTGTACAGGAAGATGTCACTAAGAACCCACCTGGTTTCAACAGTTTCATGCCGCGAAGATTAATTTCCTTATAACCGGTGATAGCTTTCTCCACAGCCGATCTTGTTTTTGCAAAAGAAGGCGGATCAAGCATCACCACATCCCATTTCTTCCCCTCTTTTACCCATTTCTTTAAAACGTCAAAAGCATTCACTTCCTGGAAACTGCAGATGCTTTCGAGATTATTGAGTTTTGCATTTGCTTCACTCATTTCAATAGCCTGTGTTGAAATATCAAGACCCAATACTGATTTTGCGCCGTAATGAGCAGCGTGAATTTCAAAGGTTCCGGTATAACAAAAAGCACCCAGTACATCTGCATCTTTTACAATCGAAGAGATAGCGCGACGGTTATCCTGCTGATCAAGGAAATACCCTGTTTTCTGCCCTTTTTCCAGATCTGCATAAAATTTCAATCCATTTTCATTTAAAAGGATTCTTGTATCGAAGGCGGCAGATAAAAAACCTTTGTGTTGCTGCATTCCTTCGAGTTCTCTTATCGGAACATCATTTCTTTCGTAGATACCTTTTGGTTTGAAAATGGTATTGATCGCCTCAACGATTGCAGCCTTCCACACATCCATTCCAAGCGCCAGGGTCTGGATTACAAAATAGTCGTTGAACTTATCTATAATCAACTGCGGTAATTCGTCAGCCTCACCAAAAACGAGGCGACAGTTTTCAGTGTATCCTATTTTTTGCCTGTAGTTCCAGGCCTTCTTTATTTTTCTGAGAAAAAAATCCGGATTGATCTCCTCATCTTTGTCCCTGGTAAGGATTCTGGCAGTAATCATTGATTGGGGATTCACATAGCCCCGGCCGATGAATATATTATCGTTAGTGAAAATATCCGCAATATCACCTCCTTTCAGTTCATCGTCCATCTGATCAATTT
>JAATGW010000526.1 GCA_015654495.1 Chitinophagales bacterium | reverse complement strand
TGATTCAAAATAGATTGTCTTCACTGTCGTTTTCTGCTTATAGCCGGTTGTGGCAAGGCAAAAACTGATGATAAAAAAATATATTTCAATTCCGGCTCTCATTAAAAAACTTACTAGTCATTAAAAATTTGGTTGTATCTCTTTAAAAAGTGATGGCTGAAAAATTGTTCTCAAACCATATGCTGTGCGTTAGAACATTTGTTAAGAAGATTCAAAAGATTTGTCGATACCCCAGGGAATATATATCTCAAATTGCAATTGTACTAAACCTGTATCGTCTTCAAAAAAAGTCAAATCACTTTCTGCTGTAAAACCAATCAGGAACTTGTCTGTTAATTGAGTCAATTCAAATGTTTGGCCACCTGAAGGTAGCGAATCACGGTAGTTTTTACCTTTCAATATCCGGCCTTTAAAATGAAACCACCCGCTCATGTGATGCAAGCCATTAGGCAAGGTATCATAGGAAAAGATTTCGGCCTCTTTTTTATAATCAATACCCAGGTCATTAAATAGATTGATAACTTCTTTGGGGAAAGCTTCGTTTCGATAAGCAACATAATTTTTGCAGTTATAACAGCCGCAATTTTCAGCGCCGCTACCTGAAAACGCTTTATAAGTTTGCTCAGTTAATGGCCTGTCAACTTCAAAAGTCCAGTCCTGAAATTTCACGATAGTTGTCATTGTGATTCTTGTCAGTAGTTAAGGTGGTTTCGGACTATTGTTCATTACCCACAAGGAGGACGGCTTCACACAATAAGGCGATTCTGTGTTCTGTATGCTCGCGGGGGCCGTTTGCCAAATTACTAACTTAAGGTTGAGAAGCCAAGGCCGGGGCCTGCCGGTCCACAGGACTCAGTGAGCTGGCAGGTTCTGTTGGTGGATCAGAATTCTCCATCGGAGCGGACTGATGGCATATTCTTCGGTCAGTATTGCATAGGAACCAATGTTGTGTGTAATGTTATTTGTATCTGTCCAACCATTTCTTTGCCTCATTCATAACTATTGTTTGAATAGTTTTTGGATTTGAATTGTCCCAATATGGCGAAAATTCCTGACCTAGGTCAAAGTCTTGCCAAGCCCAATACAATAAATAAAAATCATAAACGATGGGTTCACAATCTCTCATTTGAGAATATTGAAATACCAGAGTAAGATTTTCTCTAATGGCCTGGCCCTCTGCCATTTTCTTTATGTAATAACCAGTATAACTTCTTACAGCTTTGTCACCAGTCAAAATTTCAATTCCTAATTCATTACCTGATTTTTTTAAACATTCGATTGCTTCAAAATAATTTACTGGTTTCTGAAGTCCGGCCAGTATACGAAGTGTCGCTGAATCAAATCCGGAAAGAAGCATTTCAATTGCCCAGTCAATGCAATCATCAGGATCGAAATTTGGGACTTCTGAATATGCAATGACTTTGTCAGTCAGGTCAATACTTTTTATCATTCAAGCTGGTTGAAAAACATAATGGACAACGCTGACCGCTTCACACAATAAGGCGATTCTGTGTTCCGTATGATCGCGGGACCGGTTGCCAAAGTACTAACTTAAAATTGAGAAGCCAAGGCCGGGGCCTGCTTGCCGGACCACAGGACTCAGTAAGCAGGCAGGTTCTGTTGCTGGGTAAGAATTCTCCCTGCGGCACGCCGATAATTTATTCTGTCGGCCTTATTGCAAAGGAGTCAATGTTGGCTGCGTTACAGTCATCGCTCGGTCATATACTCTTCAAATTCAGTTAATGTCACGCTGTTAATTTCAGTCCTCGCAGGATATGAATAACCATATAGCCCAATAAATATCGGAATTGGCTTAATTGTCATTTTACCTTGCGGAATAATATTCAACTTGACTAATTTCAATTTTTTTCGGTCAACAGCAATGCTAAAATCAGACCAGCCGTATTCGTATGTGGAGCCGCATTTCTTACATATCCATTTTTCATTTGTGCATTCGTCAGTAAGCGTACTTTTTTCAGAATAAAATGATGGCTTTACTATGTCAATCAGCAAGTCTGTATCAAAACATTTGAATGATTCGCCGAAATCTCTACAGTCAATTCCAACAATTTGCTGAAATCTCGGGTAAGCACATTGGCAGAATTCTGTATTGTATAAATTGAGCGCCTTAATGAAAATGTTTTTTACTTCTATATTTTTTAAAACAAACTTATTATTCCAATCTTCAAGATCCCCATTGTTCATGTATTTATTTGCCTCGGTACTTGTATTTTTATTCCGAAATAATTTATTAAAAAATTTCATAATTGTGAATTTCGTATTGCAGCCGATGTTGGATGAAGGTCTAGTCAATCCATTGGAAAAGTCCATGTAAATACTTTTCTCCTTCGTTCAGATTCTCCATCTTCCCATAGACTTCATCAGGCAGATCCTGACTTGCGAATTCTTTATCGATTAACACAAGTTTATTTTTATTTAGTATTGTTCTGATTTCTTTTTCAATATGTTTAAGATTGTCATCCGGAACCAACAAGACATTTTCTATAGCTAAAAAATTGTGCGAGATGAAATTCGGATCGATCGTTATCGACGTTTGTCCATAACACACAATCGGCGCACATAGACTAACACAAACTATTATAGAATTGATTCTCCCTTGTTGGTGTTTAATCGGATAACAATAGAATTCTAAATAATTTGTAAACCCACCTTCTTGAGAATAATAAGTTTGAAAATTGGGATTATTGTTAATCTCAAAAATCAGATTGTCATAGTAAGAATTGTTTTTTCTAACATCACCGATAGCCCAATCCTCGCTATAAGGTAACCATGAGAATATTTTATTTAATTCCTTTTCTGTCAGCATACGTAATGAATCAAATGTGCATATGATTCTATATCCCCCCAATCGGGGTTCATATTTACTTTTGTATACGATGTCTTCAAAAATGTACAAAGATATTATTGTCTGTTTTTCATGGAAAGAAAGGTAAACATTGCTATAATATATAAAATAGAAATTACGCCAGCGATCATTGCTCTTCTTCTTTTTTTCTGATTTTCAATCCCTTTGCTTTTAAAATAGGTAGCTATTGAAACAATCAGAATTACAAGTGCAGCCAAAAATGAAGCAGGAAAAATAAAATTAATGATTGGTGCCATATGGATTGGAGCTAACGTGAACGGGTTTAAGCAGTACGGATATTTTAATTCGTCTGCCTCCGGCTTCAAGTTGTTGCGGCAGGCAGGTACTGTCGCTGGGTCAAAATTCTCAGTCGCGGCGGATCGATTGCATTTTCTGTAACCCGTTCTGCGTGAGCTGATGTTAGCGGCCGTTCTTCTTTCTTACACCAAAGTCTGATTGAAAGTTGGAGGTGTCCATCCAAACCTAGCTCAACAATTTTCTGCAACGTAGAAAGTCTGACTTCCTTGATGTTATTCTCAATTTTAGAAATGTATGATTTTGTCGTACCGACTTTTTCAGCAAGCTCTTCCTGAGTAAGCCCTTTTTCGAGTCGTGCTTCCTGAATCAAAACGCCGATTTTAAAATTTTCATATCCAGACTCCAGCTCCTCCCTCTTTCGGGAACCTCGTTTTCCATAATTGCGATCCTTAAATTGTTCTAAGGTTGATATGTTACTTTTTTTCGTCTTCATAATCTTTTTTTATTTTCAAAGCTCTATCAATTTCCTTCTTTGGTGTTTTCTGATCCTTCTTTTGGAAGCCGTTTATTACGACAACCAAATTTCCTTTGTCAAAAAAACAGAAAATCCTGAATATGTCGCCACCAACTTGAATTCGTATCTCATAAAGTCCGTCAGTTCCTTCCAGATGTTTCAGATATGTCTCCGGAATTTTATACAGCTCTTAAATTAACTCCAACGTCCATACAATCTTCAATTTTACTTTCTCTCTTTGTCTGGCAAAGAACTCCTGAAAATAATCCTTATAGAATATTACCGATCGAATCTTCTTATTACTCACAAATACAAAGGTAGGAAATGTTGCCCTTTAGTGCAACTATTATTTTGGGTGGGGGAAATCGCAGCTAACGGTTTGGGGCTTTCTGCTGTGCTGGTATTCCGTGACTCTTCAGTCCGAACCGCTGCTAATAAAGCTAATGGAGTTGATTTTATATTCCGTTGATCAGCTTTATTCGTCCGGCCCGGACTGCAGACGATAAGCGAGCGGAACGATCAGTTTAGATTCTTAAGCCAGCATAGCAGCAGCTGATGTTGTGTGTTCGTTGTTTTATTCGTGGTCATCTTTCGTTTCTGTTTCTTCGGTGTATTCTGCGCTTTCGGCTAATAAGTTTTCTGAAAATCGCTTGTCTGATTTTAGTCCCAAATTTTTAAACTGTACACCTTGATTAATTAAATTTCCTCTGCCTTCTTTTAATTGTCCTAATGCTTTTTCATACTTTTCCTGACTGCTTTTTATGCTATTGCCAACTTCTTCAAAAGTTTTGGTGAAAGTTACAAATTTGTCATACAGGGCTTCGCCCTGCTTAACAATTTTTAAAGCATTCTTACTTTGATTATCCCGCTTCCATAAATCCGAAAATAGTTTTAGGCAGGCAATTAGATTTGTAGGACTAACAAGTAAAATTCGTTTTTCGTATGCACGGGCCCAAATATTTTGATCAGATTGAATTGTAATCATATAGGCTGGTTCAATTGGAATGAACATCATCGTAAAGTCTAATGAACTTACCAAATTGTCATAATTCTTACTACTTAATTGTTCGATATGTGCATTAGTTGATTCTAAATGTTTTGCCAAATAGATTTTCTGTTCTTCTATATTTTCAGTCGAAGAAAAATTGTCATATGCTACCAATGAAACTTTTGAGTCTATCATTATTACTCTCTGGTCGGGCAAGTTGATTCTTATATCAGGTCTTAAATTATTTCCTTCTTCGTCTTTAATGCTGCCTTGAACAAAATATTCACGGTCTTTAGTTAAACCAGACATTTCCAGGATTCTTTCTAAAATCATTTCACCCCAATTTCCTCTTTTTTGTGGTTTGCCTTTTAGCGCCGTCGCTAAATTATTTGCTTCTGTACTTACTCTGTTTGTTTGGTCTATTAATCCTTTAATTCGTTCTTCAAGAGAAACTCTTTGCTTTGTGTCTTCAGTATGGGTTTCTTCAACTTTTGTTTTGAATTTCCCAATATCTTCTTTTAAAGGATTTAGTAAATTTTCCAGATTGATTTTGTTTGTTTCCGTGAATTTTGATGATTTTTCTTCAAAAAGTTTATTGGCTATTGTTTCAAATTGCAAGTGTGCAGTTTTTTGCAACTCCTCAACTTCTGCTTTTTGAGTATTGAGTTTATCAGTTAGAGAACTATTATTTGCTGTTAATGTGCTCAATTGTGAAATTAAGTCTATTAGTTTTAGAGATAAATCTTCTATCTGTTTTGTTTGTTTGTCATTTGCAATACTATACCTGCTGAGGTTATCAGAAATTGAGTTGTTATTAGCATTTAATTCCGAAATCTTTTGCTTGTGTTTGTTTATTTCTTCCTGTTGATTTTTGTTGCTATCAATTTCTGTTTTCAACTTTAAATTAAGGTCTGAAATTTTTGCCTCTTCATTTTTTAGTTGTGTTTCTGTTGAAGATAATTTTATTAATATATTGGCATATTCAGTTTCCTTTGTGTTTAGTTTTGTATTTAGGTCTGTGTTTGTTGTCTGTAAATTGTTTGTTTTCTCTTCAAGTATTTTAACTGTTGAATTTGCTTCGATATATTTTGAGTTTAATTCTTTGAATTGTATTGCTGAAACGGTTTTAGTCTTGTTGAATAAATAGAAGATTATGTAAGCAATTACGCTTCCAGCTAGAAGTCCAATTACGATTGAAATAATTTCCATTTGAATATTGCTTTAATTTTTAGGGTGTCGCTTTATGATGACGCACAACTAACAGGTATTGCTGCAGGTTGGATATTTTATAACATACAGCCCGGAACGGCTTTCCAATTGAAATATGAAGATGAAGTTAACAACAAAAAGCCAAATAGTTATTCGTCAGGCCTGCACCGAGGTGCAACAATGCAAGCTGCAGATGTTTAACCTCCCACCCCACTTGCAGCAATACTTTTGTTAGCAGTCGTACTGAGAAAAGATTTCATGCCAACCTGGAGATATTAATCAAAAAAATTATCAAAATCAAACCATCAAATAATTCATCATAAATTACTAATAAATTGCCCTGGTCAAATGTAATCAGAGCCAGCCCTGCACCCCAAAGAGCTTTAATAGAAGTGCCACTAATTCTAATACGCCTGCAATTA
>JAATGW010000605.1 GCA_015654495.1 Chitinophagales bacterium | reverse complement strand
TTGTATTGTTGGCGCCGGGAATATCCTGCCAGCTTGCGCCGGAATCCTGGCTTAATTGCCAGTGAAATACCGGCGACTGGTAGGAGGCAGATGCGCTTCCGGAAAAATTGAAACTTGACTGTTGATCTTCACAGATATCGATGGTGTCTGTGAACCCAACAATACCCGCAACAACTTTTTCACCGCATGGGCGAAATGTGATATCATCAAGTGCCAGGTCATTGCCCAGGCCTCCGGGAGCATTATTGCGTATTCGCAAAACGATGTTCGGATTATTGGCTGGTGTTTTAAAAAAGAAGCCATATTGTTTCCAAACGGGGCTCAAAGATTCCGTGATATCGCCGGTGGAAAAGTCTTCCAGTATTTCACCTGCTGGTGTTTCGATGCTGAATGTAAGATTCGGGCGAATCCCATATTTATTCAACACATTCATTATCCATGCAGCAAACTCATAAGTCGTATTCGGGCAGAGGTCGCCGACAGTGGCCACAAAAAAATCTCCCGGAGTAAAGGAAGCATTGACCAGCATAAATCCCCCACCGCCGGTATGATCCTGCATCACCGTATGCCATGAATTTGAAAAACATGCCGATGTTGAATTGGTAATGGTGTAAAAACCATCATTAGGACAGGTCGAGCCGGTATATGTATAGGCATTTGTCGGCGTATATCCTGTACCACTGCCGGTTCCATATCCGAAATTGATATTAACAACAGGATCGCCCAGGCTTCCCGTGCAAATCTGCGCCTGAACAGCAAATGCATTGATGACTATAAGAATGAGTCCCGCGAGCGTTTTGATTAACAATGATTTGTCTGCCATTACCTCTTGTTTCCTTCACAGCTTTTGCGGTTATGGCTGCGGGTAAATATTTCTTCCGGATTGATCATGAACATAAAAATAATCATTCGTTTTCAGTCGTCCGATTCTTTCAGGTCCCGTCTATCAATTTGGAGTAAAATCGGTGTATTTGTTCCACTCCGTGAATAAGGATTCAGAATGATTTTCCAATGAGCGAAGAAAACCAGGTGAAACGGCCTCTTTAATTACTGTGTTACAATTTTCACCTGAAACCAGTTTTATCGTTTTGCCAAAACATTTTTCCTGCCCCATATTTCCATTTCCCCGAGCACTAATGACAGACTTTTGCCTAAATCAGTGAGCGAATATTCTACTCTCGGAGGAATTTCGTTGTATTGCTTTCGTACGATCAACCCATCTTTTTCTAATTCTTTCAACACTGAAAAAAGTTTTTTCTGAATGATCCTTATCCTTCACAAACCTGTTTCAGTTTATCGGAGAATTTCAAATGTTTATTATAAGATATTATCGGTATGAAAAAAGAAGAAGTTTTTAAAATGGAGGGCATTTACAAAAGCCCTGTTTTCCTTGCTCTATTTGCTATTGCAATTATATTTATTTTGCCGGCAACCAGTTCAGCACAAATGAGATTGCGGTCAATAGTGGCACCTAAAGACGGAAATGTTACTCCGCATAATGGCACAACCGAACAAGACCTGGTGCTGCGTTCACCAGACCTACAGTGGCCCGATAGTTTCGCACCGGAAAGGTCCGACCTGTTTGCGCACAATGAAATTTTCATCAAAGCTTCGCCTGCCGTAGTATTCAAGCACCTGCAGGAAGTGGATAAATGGCCAGACTGGTATCCTAATGCAGCAAATATTAAGGTGGCAGAAGCTGATGATGGAACACTGAAAGAGGGAAGAGCCTGGCGATGGGAAATGTCCGGGATGCAGATTGAAAACAATATCAATGAATTTAAACAAGACCGCCATATAGCCTGGTTTAGTAGTGGCAATGAACAGAAATCTTATCAGGTCTGGCACCTGAAACCTACTTCCGATGGGTATTGTTTTATTGTCACTGAAGAATCTGTTTATGGCCCAGCGGCAATATCGCTTCGCAGATCTGATTCCGCCGCTGTACACAAAGCCAACGAACGCTGGATTGAAAATTTAAAAAAGTTATCTGAGAAAGAGTAGGCGAAGTGCTGACCGATAAAATGATCAGAAAAAACAACCGGCGAAATGAAACTGCTTGCAATGGGATGAACATAAGCATATACCAGTCAGCTTTGGCTCAACAAATATTTAGCTATCTATTGCATTAAACATTATTTTTAACCAGCCTAATCAAATTTTTCTGCAATAAATTAAGCAGCTGCCGATGAAATATTCTGCTATCCTTGTACTGATGTTTGCCAGTATTTTTTGTAATGCACAGCAATACAAAAATTTTAAAGTATCTGTTTATTGCCGGGCCTATGAAGTGAGGCAAATGGGCGACACGACTAATTATCTCAAACCAATCTGGAATGAAATATCACGGCAGTTAAAAGTGGATAAGGTCTATCTCGAAACACACAGGGATCTAATCATTGTTAACCAGGATACCCTGAACATTGCAAAAAAGTTTTTTAAAGACAGAGGTATCGAACTGGCTGGCGGCATCACTTTAACCATCAGTGAACCAAACCGATTTCAAACATTTTGTTACAGTGATCCGGCTGACAGGAGAAAGGTAAAAGAGTTAAGTGAGTACACCGCAAAGAATTTTGACGAATTTATCCTGGATGATTTTTTCTTTACCAACTGTAAAGACGATGGCGCCATAAAAGACAAAGGAAATAAAAGCTGGACTCAGTATCGTTTGGACCTGATGGTTGAGGCTGCAAAAACACTGATTATTGGCCCTGCAAAAGCCACAAATCCAAAAGTAAAAGTGGTTGTGAAATATCCCAACTGGTACGAACATTTCCAGGGCCTGGGTTTTGATCTGGAGAAAGAACCAAAAATATTCGATGGGATCTATACGGGTACAGAAACAAGAGATGCCGTTTTACTTGCACAGCATTTGCAACCTTACCTGGGATATAATATCATTCGTTATTATGAAAATATTGCTCCCGGCAGAAACGGAGGTGGCTGGGTCGATCCCTTCGGCAGCAGGTATTCTGATCGTTACGCAGAACAACTCTGGATCACTTTGTTTGCAAAGGCCCGTGAGCAAACCTTATTTGACTTCCGTTCTTTAAGCACACCCATCTTAGCTACAGACCGCGCACCATGGCAGGGGCAGCACACAAGTCTTGATTATGATGAAATGATGCAACCTGTAAATCTCCTGGGAGGCAAAGCTACGAGACCAACAACCATCGCCAGGGTAGCAGGATATACATTTGAAAAACTGGATGGTTTCCTCGGTAAACTGGGTAACCCGATTGGTATAAAAAGCTATAAGCCTTATCATTCTCTTGGTGAAGATTTTTTACAGAATTATTTTGGCATGATAGGTCTACCCATGAATATGGTACCTGAATTTCCCACGCAGGACAGTATTATTCTTTTAACCGAAGAGGCAAAGTCTGATGATAAAATTGTTGACAAAATAAAAAAGCAACTGACCGAAGGCAAAACCGTAGTGATTACCTCTGGTTTGCTGAAAGACATACAGAATAAGCTAAATGATATTGCGGAACTGCGTTATACAGACAGGAAAGCATTGGTACAGGATTATACAGCGGGCAGCTTCCGGCTGATTCAAACCGATAAGCCCATACTCATTCCGCAAATCGAATATTTAACCAACGATTCCTGGGAAATAGTTTCCGGCATTAATGGTTCCAATGGCTGGCCTATCCTCCACAATGCCGCTTATTCAAAAGGGAATTTATATGTATTAACCATACCCGATAATTTTTCTGACTTGTATAATTTACCTGCAGAGGTCTTAAATAAAATCAGGCAGGTGATGGGCGCACAGATGAATGTACAGATTGAAGGCCCGTCGAAAATAAGCCTCTATATGTACGACAATAATACTTTTATTGTAGAATCATTTTTAGATACGGAAACAGTGGTGAAAGCAGTAACATCGGAATCATTTAATTCGGTTACGGATATCATTTCAAACGAGGTTCTAAGCGGTGAATTGAGAAGACCGGGTTTTAGTTTTATTGAAAAAAGTCCCGGTATGAAAAAAATATACACGTTTACGTTAAAACCGCATTCGTTCAGGGTATTTAAAATTCAATGAAGAAGAGAGGACATTGTTAATTTATTCTTTTCCTCCCATCGGGGTTTGCCAGCCTTTGTATGGAACAATTCAGAAATTTGCTTAGAATGACCCTGGCTGTTCGATATATAAAACCATGGTTATTTTTATCAATTCTATGGCCTTATCTTCTGTTACTTATTTTTGCAATAACGGGTGCTTTAACTGACACTGATAATTGGCAAACCCGGATTGCTGACAGGATTTTGGAATTTCCTTTTGGGACATTGTTGATGAATATCATTCCGGAGAAGTACTCTATTTTGGGACTTTTAGTGATTATTTTCCTCAATACATTGCTTTGGTATGTAATTACATTGTCTGTCTTTAAACGCAGACTAGACAGGATAAATTTCGGTAATGTATTTTATTATTTGATTATGGGTAGCCTTGTGCTTTTGCTCTTTAAAATAATTATCACAGGTTTGAAGAGTTAACTGATGGTCTGCAGAATAGTGGCTTTGTCTTTTCAATTCAAGTTAGTATTATTGTGAATTGTGACGCCATCAATGAGGCCAGACAAACATGAAATATCTGTATTGCCTGAATCCCTCAACGTTAGTGGAAGGTTAGCGAATAACATACCAACAAGAAATAACGGACAAGATAATGGGGACTTTAAAAGAAGACATTAAAAGCCAGTCTGACTGGATTGTTAAAGCATTTGCCGCAGACAATTTCAAACTGGATTACACAATGGACAGTATAATTGAGGTAGACAGATTTTTTGCAAAAAATATACGGAATGGGCAACCCAGAAAAGCTGGGCGACTTGCAAAAAAAGGATTTGGTCCGATTCTCTTTTCGATAGGTTCCTATGTTGGCGAAACGATTATAAAAAACATAAAAGGTTCAGAATGGGTAACCGATTATAATGACCCCAAGCCGGAATTGCATGTTTCCCTTAAATTACCGGACGGGGGAGAGATCTGGCCGATTCAGAAAGTTATGAAAAGGTTTCAGAACGGGAGTGAGGATGCAATTTATCCTTATGTTCATGCGGTAACAAAAGAATTCACCAACCAACCGTTTAATGAACAATTTTGGACATTAACGGAGGAGAAAGAAGAACAGGAAAAGAGCAAAGCCTGGTGGAGATTCTGGTAAAAGACGGGACTCAGGTGAAACGCTGTGACTGCTGTCATAACAGCAGAAACCCAGGGGCCGTAACAGCCAATTTATGAGACTTCGAAATTTATTACTGGTTTTCTTTTTTCCAATAGCGCTGTTCGCAACAATTCTTTCATGTGGTGAAAACAGCAAAAGGAAAGAAAGAGGTCACGATGGCCTGGTAGAAATGTCTGTTCAGAATTCTGAGCACTATTTTGAATATCGAAAGGCTATAGCGCTACTTCAGAAAAATAATTTTTCGGAAGCGATATCGGTTTACAGGGGTTTGTGTAAGATTGAAGACGATAGTCTGCAAACCTATACCTATATGGGACTGGCTTCGGCTTACTTGATGTCTAACGACTATCAGAGTGCCATTGAAAATTACAATAATTCGATAGCGCTAAACGAAAGGAATTCTGGTAGTTATAATGGACTTGGTTCGGTTTATTACAGGCTTGAAGAGTATGAAAAAGCAAAAAAGGTTTATAACCGTGCAAAAGAAATGAACCCCGATTAGTCGGATTGTTATTGGGGACTTGAGTTGGCATATGAAAAACGTAATTGGGAAGATAGTGT
>JAATGW010000762.1 GCA_015654495.1 Chitinophagales bacterium | reverse complement strand
GAAGAAGATTAGAAAATTCTTTCATGATTGATTTTAGTGTATAGCTTTTCTGCCGGGAAAACGGGACGACGGGATGGCGAAGAAATACACGATTTTTTTTATCCCGCCTGGCTTTCCGGCTCCCCGCCTTACCGGCAAAAGAAGGAAGTTATATAGCAGGAGGCAGCAGGCAATAGTAACAGCCAGTCGCCAGCGATGAGTTTATAGATCCTGTAAACAAATATTTCAAACTAATTCAACTCATAGCTTTATCAAACGCAGGCTGCTGCCGACAACTGCAAACTGACAACTATGAACACGCTTCCAGAGAAATACACATAGGAACTGCATCATCAATCGCTGGCTGTTTCTACTGCCCGCTGCCTACTGCCTTTACTATTTGTCAGCATAATATTGTTGCCTGAATTTTTGCGGGCTCATATTAAATTTCTCCTTGAACATGCGATTGAAATTGGAGATATTATTGTAACCGCTTTTTGTTCCCGCCATAGCAACCGTGTGATTTTTTTCAACCAGCAATTTGATTGCATTATTGAGCCTGACTTCTTTTAAATAATCAGAAAATGTTCTTTTTGTTCTCTCCAGAAAAAACCGGCAGAAAGAAGTCCTTGTCATGAAAACCAGGGCTGCCACATCATCGAGCTTTATATTTTCATGAAAATGCTGCATAATATATTGAAATACTTTGTTGAGCCGGTCAGCATCCTGCAGATTATTTCGGGGGATAAACGTGTCGGAGATCATCGAAATATCTGATGTCTCCGAAAGAATATCCAGGATTTCAAGTAATAACATCAGCCGTTGAAAACCTGTTGTTTCAATCATTACGTACAATTTCTCTATGATCGTTTTCCGCGTTTTTCCTGTGATATCAATTCCTTTGGCAGAAAGGGCAAATAGCTCATTGATCTTTTTTGCCTGCGGCAAGCCCCAGAAATCTTTTCCAACAGAATCTCTAGTGAAATGAACGACAATTGACCTGGCTTTCAGGGTTGAATTTTTCTCGTAATAGGACGCAGGATTCTTATACAGATGAGGAAGATCCGGACCCAGAAAAGAGAGGTCACCCGGACCAAAATCAGACATAGCGTTGCCAACAAATCGTTTACCCGTACTCTCGACTACATGCACCAGTTCAAATTCAGGGTGGTAATGCCAGGGGGCACTGAAATAGGGATATTCGAACCCAGCTACAAAAAAAGACTCCTCTTTACCGACCGGGAGATGCTCATAAATAGCCTTCATAATTACAGATTGATGAAATATTTTCCACTAAACATAAGAAATATTATAATTAAGGACAACAAAATACCATGTTTGGATAATCTCGTGGATAAATGGCCCGCGTCTCCGGGTTATTTTTAATGCTTAATCTGACTCAACGAGCCAAATTCAAATGCCATTTCAATTAGACTCAGCGCAAATCAATACATATCATACCCAGGGTTACCTGATAGTTTCCTCTCTGTTCAGCGACGCTGAAATTGAAAAATTATACAATACGGCAATTGATGATACGGTGATGAGGCAGCATGCATACGACCTTAATGACCAAACAGGAAAGAAAACGAAACTAACGTTATGGTATACCCCCGGCAATGATATATATGGAATGCTGACGAGGAGCCGACGGATCGTGGAAACAGTTGATAGTTTGCTTGATAAAAATGCACCGGTTTGTCATTTTCATTCAAAACTCATGCAGAAGCAATCCAAAACCGGTGGAGCGTGGGAATGGCACCAGGACTATGGTTACTGGTATAAAAACGAATTTCTTTTTCCTGATCAGATGATTTCAGTAATGGTTGCGATAACGGAAGCTACAATCGAGAATGGCTGTCTGCAGGTAATCAAAGGATCACATAAAATGGGAAGAATCGAACATGGGTTTTCAGGAGAACAGGTTGGTGCTGCCCAGCACTATGTTGACCTGGCTCTTGAAACAATGGAGCTTGTGTATGTTGAGTTAAAACCCGGAGATACTTTGTTCTTCCATCCAAACCTGCTGCACCGCTCTGAGGCTAATCTTTCTTATAAAGCGCGATGGTCATTGATTTCCTGTTATAACCGGCAATCAAATAAACCCTATAATGAAAGTTCGGTTTCATGTATTTCTCCTTTAGAAATGGTACCAGATGATGCGATCATGTATATAGTACCGGAAAAGATCACGGATAACGCTTCTTTTCTGGTTAAAGACGAGGATGTAACCCTTAAATCAAACCAGCCCTGAAACGATGATCAAACTTGCGTGTAAGAAATCTGTGCCCTGGTTTGTGTTTTTTGTACCCGCGTTTTTTTTAATAGTGCCTGATATTTCAGCACAAACAAAAAATATATGGACCAGCCGGGAACAGGAATGGGTTTTTGAATGGAATCTGGAAGCCGATAAAGCGAGTGTGAAACAAAGTAGTTCAGGATCGGCGGTTTGGCAAGGCAGTCTGATGCCTGCATTCTGGCTGCAGACTGAAAAAGGAAACAATTATGTGAAGGCGATTTTAAAACCGGGATTTTCACTTACTGAGGGTAATTCAGATCAGATCCCGATTGTACTCGGCGACCTGG